>DATIJV010000025.1:0-6253 GCA_035478255.1 Gammaproteobacteria bacterium | reverse complement strand
CCAAGCGTGCTTTTCGCTTGGAGGAAGGGGATAGGGGAAGGAGGTAAAAAAATGAAAGAGATCCCGTCAGTTGAGAGCAGAATGCGAGCAATCTATAGGACGGGATCCAGAAATTTTACAGTATTGTCTAAGCAAACGAAGTGTTTTTTCTTAGACAATACTGACGTTAAATATTCAAAAAATTTTTTAGCAACACATGTCCTTGCACACTCAACACCGACTCTGGATGAAATTGCACTCCAAACACAGGAAACTCCCGATGACGAATCGCCATAATTTCACCTTTATCACACCGCGCAGTGACTTCAAGCACATCAGGAAATTTTTCATCACTCACTATCAAAGAATGATAACGCGCAGCGCGTAATGGATTTTCTACGCTTAAAAATATTTCTTTCTCATCATGCTGTATTTGTGATGATTTTCCATGCATGGGATTTTTCGCCCGCGTCACTTTTCCACCATACACCTGTCCAATCGCCTGATGCCCCAAACACACACCTAAAATCGGAATGGATTCGCCAAAATATCGAATGACATTCAGTGAAATTCCTGCTTGATCAGGCGTACAAGGCCCTGGAGAAATAATAATATGCGAAGGATTTAATTCTGAAATTTCATCCAGCGTTATTTTATTATTGCGAATAACTTTTCCTGCGAAATTTAATTCACTGACGTAACGCGCCAGGTTATAAACAAATGAATCATAATTATCAATGATCAAAATCATATAAGTGATCTTCGCAGCGCACGTGCTTTATCCAAGGTTTCTTCATATTCAGCAAGCGGTATCGAATCAGCAACGATTGCACCGCCCGCCTGAAACGTTGCAATATTGTTTTTGATAGCAAATGTTCGTATCGTAATCGACATATCCATATCACCATTAAAACCTATATAGCCGATGCTGCCGCAATATGGCCCGCGTGCATTCGGTTCAATTTCCGCAATAATTTCCATAGCACGGATTTTCGGTGCGCCTGTAATAGAACCACCGGGAAAAGTTGCTTTTAACAAATCAACTGCGGTGAAATTTTTGCATAATTGACCTGTTACAATTGACACAAGATGATGCACCGTTGCATAACTTTCCAGACGGCAAAGCTCTGGAACTTTTACTGAATAATCTTCACATACACGCGACAAGTCATTTCGCAAAAGATCAACAATCATCACATTTTCTGCATGATCTTTTTCACTCATCAATAATTCTTCAGAAAATTTTTTATCTTCAAAAAGATTTTTACCGCGCGGTCGTGTACCTTTAATCGGACGTGTTTCAACGTGTTTTTCTTTCAAAGATAAAAATCGTTCAGGAGAAGCTGAAACCAGA
This sequence comes from Gammaproteobacteria bacterium, assembly GCA_035478255.1. Taxonomy (GTDB): domain Bacteria; phylum Pseudomonadota; class Gammaproteobacteria; order DSM-16500; family DSM-16500; genus DATIJJ01. Next base: position 4,920 of record DATIJV010000025.1, on the reverse strand, counting down.
ACAGTATCTGCTAAATACAGATACGCAGCAAACGGTGCAGGATTCAAAGCATGCAATGTTCGATACAAATTAAATGTGGAAAAATCTAATGGCAACTCCACCTGAAAACGTTGAGAAATGTTTGCTTCAAAAATATCGCCCGCCAAAACATAATTTATGACTTTTTTCACCGCATCCTGGTATTTTTTACAAGTAAAATTACTTTTAATATCTTTTTCCTGCAAACGATCGGGAACATTCTGAGATAAATTTGCATCAGCAATTTGTTTTAACAGCCAATTCATACGTTGTTTTGCACGATGTTCGCGTTTTAAAAAATCCTGCTCAGGAAAACCATTGGAAAATATCCACGCACGTTTTTCCGATTCATCAAATCCTATGACTAAATCATAAAATCCCAAAGCCATATCTGGAAATTGCATATCATCTTTTTTAGCAAACGGCAGTTTTTCTAAATGATGGGCCAATTCATAACTCAAAAAACCCGCGGCACCTCCCTGGAATGGCGGCAATTCTTTCACATTTTCCTGATGAAATTTTTTAAGCTGTTCTGCTAACACATCAAATGGATTGCCAGAAAAACTCTTTTCGCCCAACTGGATGAGACCGTTTTTACTTTTCAGCATGAGAAAAGGATCGATCGCAATAAAACTATAGCGGCCGCAATTTTTTCTTAATTGCGCGCTATCCAATAATACGGCTCCCTCTTTTTCTGCAAACAAGGCAAAAATCGCCAAGGGAGATTGATATGAAATTTCCTGAAACATATTTTTCACAATCGATTTGAAACAAGATAGAATATCAGAAATTATAAACCATAACTTCAATCTCCAAGGAATTTAACACCATGATTCAGGCCGCCTTATCCCAGATTGCCAAAGAATTAAAGGCTACATTTACACAAGACATTGATTTTAAAGGTATTAGCATCGACACTCGCACCCTTCAACCTGGAAATTTATTTGTAGCCATTCGGGGCGAACAATTTGACGGTCATCAATTTGTGATGGACGCTTTCAAAAAAGGTGCGGCGGCAGCGCTAGTCAGCCAAAAAATAGCTTCTGCTATCCCGCAGCTGATTGTAGACGACACCCTGCTCGCTCTCGGAAAAATCACTGAAAACTGGCGCGATCGTTTTTCACTTCCTGTTATCGCGGTCACAGGCAGTAACGGTAAAACCACTCTCAAAAATATGATTGCCTCAATTTTGCGTGCGGCCTCTGGCAATCAGGCTGAACAAGTATTGGCGACAGAAGGCAATTTCAATAACAATATCGGCTTGCCTTTAAACCTGGCACGTCTTGATAAAAAGCATCGTTACGCAGTGCTTGAAATGGGCATGAATCATTTTGGTGAAATTAAATATCTGAGCTTACTCGCAAAACCGACAATCGCTGTGATTAATAATGCTGCCGAGGCGCATCTTGCAGGCGTGAAAAATGTAGCGGGTGTGGCTAAAGCCAAAGGCGAAATTTTTTTAGGTCTTGCTGAAGATGGAATTGCCATTTTAAATCGTGATGATGCACATTTTAATTATTGGCTCGGACTGATCGGTAATCGCCGCTATTTATCTTTTGGTTTTGAACATTCCGCAGATGTTTCGACAAATGATACAGAAAATCAGCCGATTACAATAAAAACTCCAGAAGGAGACATCAACCTGACATTGCCGCTATTAGGCAAACATAATGTGAGTAATGCACTTGCAGCGACTGCTGCAGCGATTGCTGCAAATGTGAGTCTTGCGGCAATTAAAACAGGCCTTGAAAATGTCCTGCCCGCACCAGGCCGCATGCGTCAATATGTATTACCCAACAATATTAAAATTATTGATGACACTTACAATGCCAATCCTTTTTCTCTGCAAGCAGCCGTCAACACGCTGGCAACTTTCCCCAACACAAAAATTTTAGTGTTAGGCGACATGAAAGAACTGGGCCCTGAAGAAAAACAATTGCATTTTTTATCCGGTGAAAAAATTCGCGCGGCAGGCATCCATTATTTATTTACATTAGGAAATTTATCCAAAGCTGCTACTCAAGCATTCGGTAAAAATGCCCAACATTTTACAGAACATAAAGAACTTGTTGCCGCCCTGTTACCTTTTCTTAAAAAAGATGTCACAGTATTAGTGAAAGGATCGCGCTCGATGCAAATGGAAAAAATTGCTGCCGGCATTATTCCAGTCGAACAATTAGACCCTACACACTGAGGAAAACCAATGACAGTTAAAACCCCTATAACAGTCGCTTATGGCGATGGCATCGGCCCTGAAATCATGACGGCCACACTGAAAATTTTGGAAAAAGCAAAAGCGCCTATCGATCCTGAAATCGTTGAAGTCGGTGAAAAAATTTATTTACAGGGAATTACAACAGGAATTCCTGACAGCGCATGGCAATCGCTAAAGCGCACGAAAGTTTTATTAAAAGGCCCCATCACCACTCCGCAAGGCGGCGGTTATAAAAGTTTAAATGTTACATTACGTAAAACATTAGGATTATTTGCCAACGTTCGTCCCTGTACATCCTATGCGCCTTATGTGAAAACAAAACATCCTGACATGGATTTAGTCATTATTCGTGAAAATGAAGAAGGCACCTATGCAGGCATCGAGCATCGTCAAACCGATGAAGTGTATCAGTGTTTGAAAATCGTGACGCGTCCTGGTTGTGAGCGAATCGTTCATTATGCGTTTGAATATGCGCGTAAATTCAATCGTAAAAAAGTTACCTGTTTAAGTAAAGACAATATCATGAAAATGACAGATGGAATTTTTCATCAAGTCTTCAATGAAATTGCCGCGAGCTACCCTGATATTCAACATGAACATTTCATCATTGATATTGGAACTGCGCTTGTCGCAGATCAGCCTGAACGTTTTGATGTGATTGTGACTTCAAATTTGTACGGCGATATTTTATCAGATGTTGCTGCACAAATTGCAGGATCAGTTGGTTTGTCAGGTTCTGCGAATGTTGGAAATCACATGGCGATGTTTGAGGCGATTCATGGTTCAGCGCCAGATATCGCAGGAAAAAAAATGGCGAATCCTTCGGGATTATTAAATGGCGCGATTCAGATGTTAATTCATATCAATCAACCGGAATCGGCAACAGTGATTGAGAACGCATGGTTAAAAACACTAGAAGATGGCATTCACACGGCGGATATTTATCACGAAAAATTCAGCAAGAAAAAAGTGAATACGGATGAATTTGCTGAGGCAGTGATTGAACGTTTAGGTGAAAAACCTTCGCATTTTAAATCTGTCGAATATAAAAATGATGTACGGACAAAAATTGAATGTTACGGCGCAAAAAAGAAAATTCTCGCGAAAAAAGAATTAATCGGTGTAGATATATTTATTGATAATATAGATATGACGCCAAATGAGTTAGGGCAAAAATTATTGCAAATTCAAAATAAATTACAACCGATTATTATCACCAGCCGCGGATTAAAAATCTGGCCTGATTGCATGATTGATGCACCGTATGCAAATCATTGTAGTTGTCGTTTTCAAACAAATCGTGATATTAAAAAATTGGAAACGGTATCACATCAAGATATTATTGATTTGCTTAAACAATTTGACGCAATGGGATTAGATGTGATTAAAACAGAAAATCTCTATAGATTTGATGGGATTTTAGGTTACACTTTAGCCCAAGGCCAATAATAAAATTAAGGACAATTATGAGCTCATCACAGGCTTTTTTCGCCGCATCATCATCCACCGCAACTGAAGAAAAAGACAATCCCATCTCTTCAGAATCGCGGATAAGAACACTGCAAAGTATTCTAACAACACATATTGCAAAATACATAGGCGAGGACAATCCTTTTCCCACTTCTACCTTGGGCAAGATGTTTGATACAAGAGCAGCGGGAAAATTACGAGCAGAAAAGCTTATTAGTCGATTAATGGAATTCACAAAAGACTGCAACCTGCTTGAAAAATTATTGGAAGATTGTTATGCAAAAAGCGATGGCGAGTTATTGGGAACGAGCACGGATTTGCGTAAACGCATTGGCGATGCATTGTGCGAATATCTTAAGATAGAAGTCAAGACCGCCGCTAAAGTAATGGCTCGTATCCGTCAACTCTGGTCTATACCTCTTCCTATTGATTTTTATAAAGTGACTAATCAGATCCGTGATCCAATGATCAAAGAAGAGATTAATGGCTATCTGGCCGCTTACATGGATGCAAAAAAACCTGCGGATGCACCTAAACCTAAACCTGCACCACCGACCTTAAGAGATTCGTTAAATGAAAAAATCAAGCAATTTTTGTTTAAAACCGATCTTTCTGTTGATGAAAGACAAGGTGTGCTTACTGTACAGTTTATCATCGAGATAACAAAAGACGATGTTTTACTTGATAAAACTAATGAAATTTACAGTAGGATAGGTTTGAGCAAAGTACGCCGGTGCATAGATGAAGCGATTTGCAGATTTTATGGCATTTCAGAAGAGACTGTTGCTGATCTGGAAATGAAAGAATGTAACATTGCCTGGCAAAAATCAAAATATATTGATTATGAATTAATACGATGTATCAGTGTATGCCACTTGGCTAAGACTGCGCTTGCAGGTGACAATGAAATGAAAGCTGCTCCTGCTCCTGTTCCAAAAAAATCGGCAAGCACTCATGGGTTGTCTTGAAGAAAATCAACACCTACGCATTAATTTTTTATACCTCCTTCCCCTTTCCCCTTCCTCCAAACGAAAAGCGCGTTTAGAGGAAGGGGGACGCTTCGATATAGATGCGCTTAATTAACCTGAGTATTGCATAAGAAAAAACGTTCACGCAATACTCAGGTTATCCCGTCGATTGAGAGCAGAATGCGAGCAATCTATAGGACGGGATCCAGAAATTTTACAGTATTGTCTAAGCAAACGAAGTGTTTTTGC
>DATIJV010000024.1:0-6182 GCA_035478255.1 Gammaproteobacteria bacterium | reverse complement strand
TGACAACAAAATGGGGGGGCTGAGCTATTACTAAAAAAGTAACGAAAAATTTTTTGGTCTTTTTTACTGCTTATTACCTTACAGCCCGCGCCAATCGTGGGCTGGAAAGGTGGCTAAATTCCTTAGCTTGATGCCTATGGGTGCAAGGGGAAGGAGGGAGGTTCCGCAATCTTCAACGCTTCTTTAAGCCACGGCGTAAATCTTTCCGGGAAAGTGTTTATTTCTCTATCGAGGTCTTCAAGGCTGATCCAGCGATAAGCTTGTACTTCCTCATCATTGACCTGAAAAACCTCTTCTTTCAATGACCCGACCAACACATGGTCCACTTCATTTTCAATCAAACCATTCTCAAAAGACGCCACATAATGAAATTTCCCAACCCATTTTAACTCTGTCCTAATGCCCATTTCTTCCTGTAAGCGCCTTTCCCCCGCCTGCAAAATATCCTCGCCCGGGCGAGGATGAGAACAACACGTATTTGTCCATAGCCCCGGCGAATGATATTTTTTCATGGCGCGCTGCTGCAAAAGAAGCTCCCCTTTCCGATAAATAAAGACCGAAAACGCCCGATGACAAAGCCCTTGCTCATGAGCAGATAGTTTTTCAGCCACGCCTAGCGTATTATCATCCTGATCGACAAGAATGACATGTTCAGTTGCTGTCATTGATCGTTTTCCAGTAAAATGGAGCGCTTTTTATAACATATCATTAACTTTTTGGACATAACATCCTTATGCGCTGGCAAACCACAGAACTTATTGCAACTGTTCCTATGCGTTTGATAGGCCCGATCAAGCTAAGCGGCCCGGAAGTGAAGGCTGAACTCATGGTTCCGTTAGCCACTTTTGAAACCCCTTTATGGCCTTCTACGCATCGGGGGGCCAAGGTTTGCAACCTGTCTGGCGGTATCAAAGCAGTGATTATGGATGATCGTATGGCGCGTTCTGTCCTGCTTGAAGCCGAAAACATCACAGATGCTTCTGAAGCCGTGCTGAACTTGCAGCAGCATAAAGAAGCCATGCAGACGATTATCACTGAAACCAGCCGCTTTGCCCGTCTGGTTGATATGCATACCCAAGTCATCGGTACTTTAATTTTTGTACGCTTTGAATTTAATACGGGCGACGCAGCAGGGCATAACATGTCGACACTCGCGGCTGATCGTTTACTGGAATGGATTTTACTGCGTTTTCGTAATTTAAAATATGTGTCCATTTCAGGAAATTATTGCTCTGATAAAAAAGCCTCAGCAGTCAATGGCATTTTAGGACGAGGTAAGTATGTTATTGCTGAAGCACTGATTTCTGCAGACAATTGTCAAAAATATTTAAAAACGACGCCTGAAAAAATCGTGCAATTAAATATAAAAAAAAATCTCATCGGTAACATCATGGCAGGTGGAATTCGCACTGCCAATGCACATTTTGCTAATATATTGCTGGGTTTTTATCTTGCGACCGGCCAGGATGCAGCCAATATTGTAGAAGGATCGCAAGGAATGGTATTTGCCGAAATGCGAGGTCAGGATTTGTATTTCTCTGTGACTTTGCCAAATATTATTGTCGGCACAGTGGGCAGCGGCAAAACATATGATTTTGTTCACGAAAATTTACGAAGATTAGGATGTCTCGAAGAACGGGAAACCGGCGAAAATGCAAGACGTCTCGCAATTATTGCAGCAAGTGCAGTATTATGCGGCGAATTATCTTTACTCGCTGCGCAAACCAATCCCGGCGAATTGGTGAAATCCCATTTAAAATTAGAACGCCAAAAATCAAATGAGGGGCGCTAATGAGTTTTAAAGTTGGTATTGATACCATTGGTTTTTACACATCACATTATGCTCTTGATCTGGAGTTGCTTGCAAAAGCGCGTGGAATCGAGACAGACAAATTTTATGTCGGATTGGGACAGCATCGCATGAGCGTGCCTTCTCCCGGCGAAGATGTCGTAACACTCGCAGCCAATGCTGCTTTGCGTGCTATTCGTCATATCGATCCCAATTCGATTGAAATGTTATTGTTTGCGACTGAATCCGGCATCGATCAATCCAAAGCGGCGGGAATTTATGTGCATCATTTATTAGGATTGTCTGAACGCTGCCGTGTCATTGAACTTAAACAAGCGTGTTATAGCGCAACGCTTGCTTTGCAATTAGCGTTACCGTTTTTGCGTCAGCATCCCGAAAAAAAAGTCTTGTTAATCGCATCCGACATCGCGCGTTATGGATTGGAAACACCGGGCGAATCCTCTCAGGGTTCTGGCGCGGTCGCAATGGTTTTATCGGTCAATCCGCGTATTATTGCATTTGAACCTGAGTACGGTGTTGTGACAGAAAACGTGATGGATTTTTGGCGGCCGAATTATTCTGATGAAGCTTTGGTCGAAGGCAAATATTCCAGCAAATTATATTTAACCATGCTCGAAAAATCCTGGCAGCAATATCATGCCTGGTCGGGCCGGGATTTTCATGCACATGATTATTATTGTTATCACACTCCAGTGCCGCGCTTAGTTGAAAAAGCACATCAACATCTCGCGAAAATTAACAATCAGGAAAAATTAACTGAAGAACAATTATATGCGCAAATCGGACATTCATTGGAATACGGGCGCAAAATTGGCAATAGTTATACGGCATCGTTGTATGTCGGACTGACTGCGCTATTAGATTTGGAAAAAAAAGATTTGAGTTATAAACGCATTGGATTTTATAGTTATGGTTCGGGCTGTGTTGCAGAATATTTTAGCGGAGTTGTGCAATCCGGCTATAAAAATATTTTAGATACTTTGCATCATCAAAAAATATTAACGGAACGCACGATGTTGACCTATCCTGAATATGAAGCTTTTTATACTTACCGCTATCCAGAAGATGGCAGTCACTGTGATATTCCAAAACATCAAACAGGCAAGTTTCGTTTGGCGGGAATAAAAAATCACAAACGAATTTATGAGCAGGTGGATCTTGAAAGTTCATGCACCGGGTAAGCTCATTTTATCAGGCGAACATGCCGTCGTTTACGGGAAGCCTGCGCTCGCCATGGCAGTGAATCGTTACGCTACTGCTTTTGTTTCGCCGCAATTATTACCGCTAGTGTCATTTGATTTGTCTGATCTCTCTTATGAACACGGACTCACATTTACGGCATTAAATTGCTTGAAAGGCCGCATCAAACAAAATTATCAGCGATTTATTTCCGGTGATTTTAAAATTCGTGACGTGCTGCAAAAACCCGTTGAATTGGCGCAATTTGCTTTTTCACTTTTTCTGGAAACATTAAATCTTAAATTAACTCAAGGGATTAAAATTCGTGTGCAATCCGATATTCCGATTGGCTGCGGAATGGGATCATCTGCTGCAACTGTATTAAGTATCGTGCATGCGATCGCGCATCATTTACAAATTGAACTATCAGAAGAAACTTTTTTTCGCTTGAGTCTGGAAGCAGAAAACATGCAGCATGGTTATTCAAGCGGCCTGGATTTGCAAGTTTCTATGCATGGCGGTTGTGTGTTAGTGAAAAACGGCCAAACGTTTCAGCGCTGTGTGCCGACATTTCCCATGTATCTTATCAATACAGGTACACCGAAAACAACAACGGGTGAATGTGTTGCTCATGCCGCTTCTTATTTTAAGCAAAGTACGATCGGTGATGATTTTGCGGCTGTCACAGAAGCAATGGATACGGCATTGCAAGCGAATGATTATGCAGAAATCAAGCGTGTGCTTTCTCTCAATCATGAATTGCTCGTTAAAATCGATGTTGTACCTTTGAAAGTTCAACAATTTATTTCTGAAATAAAAAAATTTTCAGGCGCTGCAAAAATTTGCGGTGCAGGCGCAGTCTTTGGCGAAAAAGGCGGAATTGTTTTGGTTTTGACAGAAAATTATGATGCGCTCATGAAATTATGCGCGGAATATCATTATCCGATTTTACCGATTATCGGTGAAACACGGGGGGTGCATATTGTTTAAAGCATCCGCACCAGGCAGTTTGATGCTTTTGGGCGAGTATGCGGTGCTCTACGGGTTTCATGCTTTAGTTTGCGCGATTGATAAACGTATTCATGTTACGATTGTTCCGCGCATTGATCAGAAAATTAAAATTGAATCTGCTTTAGGAAGTTATGAAACAACGCTTTCTCATCTTGATTTAATTTCTCCTTTTGAATTTGTTCTCGCATCTTTGCAAGCATTTAAAAAAAATTTGCAGAACGGATGTGATATTTTGATCGAATCCGAATTTTCTGAAAACATAGGTTTTGCTTCATCTGCAGCCGTGACGGTCGCGGTATTGAGAGCGTTATCAGCATGGCATCAATTATCATTTTCAAAACCACAATTAATTAAATTAGCGCGAAAAATTATTCAACGCGTGCAAGGAACAGGCTCAGGAGCAGATGCTGCTGCCTGTGTGATGGGTGGAATTGTTTTATATCGGATTAAGCCTTTTGTCGCCGAAAAATTTTCTTCTATTCATCCCATGACTGTTGTTTATTCGGGAAGTAAAACGAAAACGCCGCACGCAATTCAATGGGTTCAAGAAAAATTTAGAGACTTCCCAAAGCTTTATTCCAGATTAATGAAAACGATTGATGAATGTGTCTTGCTGGGAGCGCTTGCATTGCATGAAAAAAATTGGCAAAAATTAGGAAATGTCATGACTGTGCAGCAAGAACTGATGAGTGCTTTAGGTGTGAATACGAAAGCTTTGCAAAGCATCATTGACTGTATGCGTGATGAAACGAGTTTATATGGTGCGAAAATATCTGGCGCAGGATTGGGAGATTGTGTTGTGGCGTTAGGCGAATCGAAACTTGAGACAGGCTTAAAACAAATTCCTGTTAATATGACGCTTGAGGGGGTGAAAATTGAAAAGATCTGATGTGGTTTCGACGATTTTAGCAGAGCGCAAAAATTTGATGCCGAAAAATGCAGTGGCAAAAGCCTATGCGCCGAGCAATATTGCATTATGTAAATATTGGGGCAAGCGGGAACAAGAGTTGAATTTGCCTGTGACATCCAGTCTTTCAATTTCTCTGGGAAATAAAGGCGCTATGACCGAAATATCGGTGAGTGGAGGCCCCTATGATGTGGCTTATTTAAATCATCAGCCAATTGACTGGATTTCTTTTTTTGGAAAACGCTTGCTGGCATTTCTGGATTTATTTCGTGTTAAACGCGATTTACATTTTACTATTAACATTACGACTAATATTCCCATTGGTGCAGGCTTGGCTTCTTCTGCCTGTGGTTTTGCCTCTCTCACGCGTGCGATGGATCTTTTGTTTGGCTGGGAGTTGAAAGATGAGGAATTATCTATTTTAGCGCGTTTGGGAAGCGGCAGTGCGAGCCGTTCATTGTGGCATGGTTTTGTGGAATGGCATGTGGGAATTAAACCAGACGGCATGGATAGTTATGGTGAATCGATTGCCGATGAATGGCCTGAATTATGCATTGGTTTGCTTATTTTAAATGAAAAAGAAAAACCAGTGAGTTCGCGTGATGCGATGCAGCGCACAGTCACCACGAGCCCGTTATATAGCGCCTGGCCGGCTAAAGTGAATCGTGATTTATCTGCACTGAAACAAGCGATTAATTTGAAAGATTTTCTTTTGTTGGGAAAAACGGCTGAATCGAATGCGATGACAATGCATGCGACGATGTTGAGCGCGTGGCCGACAATTTGTTATTTTCTTCCTGAAACAATCACCGCGATGAACCAGATTTGGAAATTGCGGCAGGAAGGATTGATGGTATTTTTCACTCAGGATGCGGGCCCGAATCTTAAATTGATTTTTTTAGAAAAAAATATTTTGGATGTGAAAGCGCATTTCCCAGATATGGAAATTATCAAGCCGTTTGCGGATGGGTTGGGGTAGGTTTTTGCTGAGAATTTGAAAATAACTCGTTATTAATCAATATGTTACGATCAAAAAACTCAAAAAAAGCCTAAAAATGAGGTTTTTTTTGAGATTTTTCTGAAATTGTGTTATTAATCAATAACTTAAACGGATTTTCTCCTCCTTCCCCTATCCCCCATAGGCATCAAGCTAAGGAATTTAGCCACCTTTCCAGCCCACGATTGGCGCGGGCTGTAAGGTAATAAGCAGTAAAAAAGACCAAAAAATTTTTCGTTACTTTTTTAGTAATAGCTCAGCCCCCCCATTTTGTTGTC
>DATIJV010000023.1:0-3810 GCA_035478255.1 Gammaproteobacteria bacterium | reverse complement strand
TGACCTCCTTCCCCTTTCCCCTTCCTCCACAAAAAGCATGTGGAGGAAGGGGGACTCTTCGATACAGATGCGCTTAATTAGAGCGTCCCCCTTCCTCTAAACGCGCTTTTCGTTTGGAGGAAGGGGATAGGGGAAGGAGGTCAAGAAAAAATTTGATTGATCCAACGCTGAATAGTTGATCCAAGATAAATTCCGATACTTGCTGTTCCAAAAACCATGAACGCTACATAAACAGGCAGGAGAGCAACAGCAAGCACATGATACTTCGTCCAATGCGTAAACCAATACCACGCGGAATTAATCGAAACAGGAAAGACATCATCATGACGAAGTATGTAGCAAATAACAAACACAGCAGCAGCAAGGCAAATTGCTTCGCAAAAATTTAATGTAATGGGTTTATGTTTGGCTCGTTTATTAAACACAGCAGCACCTAATTATTGACTCTCGTTAAATTTTGGCATTAAAAATTGCCCATACTCTTTGCAGAAAAAATACAACCATTTAGAGCGGGATTAGTACGGATATTTTACTGTTTCTATATTAAGAGAAACTTAAGAGCCGCCTAAAGACTGTGAGACGACCCGGGTGGTGAGCTTGCTTTAGCGCCCGCATCATCGCCCAAAGATGTTTTCTTATCCTGAAAAAACCCTTTTTTTCTCATTTCCCTTATTTCTAGCTGGACCTCTGCCGTCGGTGCGCCCATCGTTGATTTTTGCAATTTTGCCAGCATCTCCAGATAATCTGCATATACCCTCAGAAATCTTTCTGCAGCTTGCGTGACCACTTCTGCCTTTGCTATTAATTTTTGACTTTCCTCTATGACAGTTTTTACATCATAATGCTCTGCTTCAATCACATGCGCCCTAGGTACAGGCGATGCGACAGGCGCAGCTGGAGGAGACCCTGAAGCGCCAGGCGCCGCCCCCGCCGCTGCATCTTTTTTCTTTAATGCCTCAACTTCTTGGTTGTGAATAAATTCAGCTGAAGCCGTCACTTGTTTTTCTAATGTTTCTGTGTAAGTTTTTAATTGACTGAATTTCCTCAAATTACGGTCTTTCCCACCGTCCATAAACTCTTCAATCTGTCTTTTTTTCTCAGGATCGGAAACTAACTCAGTATAAGATCTCTGAATGAGCTGATAACTTTCATCACAACGAACCGTTAATTGTCTGGCAGTCGTATCTTCTCTGAGAGTGTTTTCTATTTCCCCTCTATGTTTATTGTATTTAAGAATTGCTTCTCTTAAACGTTGCACTTTTTCCAATAATTCTGCTTTTCGGTCAGGATCCGTTTCAAGGTTTGCCATGATTTTCATACGAAGCAAGAAAAGATAGGCGCGATCGGCAGAACCATCACAAGTGAAATCTTTTTTCATGATCGGGCATAACGCATTCTTTTGTTTTAAAACATCGCCCGCATAATTCTGTATCGCACGCAGATAAAAAAGCTTCTTTTTGTTCCAGCCAGGAATTTTAAACCAGATTTGTTCCCTACCGCGCACATGAAACTCACCGCGCGTAAAATAGTTGGGATTTGCTTTAATTAATTTATCGAGCTCTGCATTGCGTTCAAGTGTAAATAGACCTTTCACTCCCGGAGGACGTTTTGCAAAAACAGAGAGACGTATTTCCATCGCCAGGTTTTTCATGGAAAGCTGACGGGCCAGCATGCGATCTGTTAAGTAGTTTCGTGTAGCTTTCACCAGGGCTTCTTTAAACGCAGCTTCTTTGGCTGAAGGGATATCTGTTTTGAAATTGAAATCATGTAAGCTTGCGAACTTACTCACATCAAAACCTATGTATTCCGCAAAATCTGCGAAAGGCTTTGTTCCGTATTGCTCAGCGGTCTTATCAATGGCCCTGTTAATTCTTGCCATTAGTTTTTCACGGGGGTAATTGCCTTCCCTTTCCAGTTCTTTAGCAAACTTGAGATTAATACGTAAGGGTCGAGGCCACTCGCGAATATGATTAGTCGGGCCAATGAGAGGCAAATGCCGGGAATGGGAATGCATGTGTATTTCATCTTTCAGATTATGCAATCCCGCACCAAAATCAATACGCTTTAACTCTTTTCTAGGTTTACCCGTGACTTCATCTATTGGAGCACCCGCACTCCCTGGCGTGGGGCCATAATTAGCCGAATGGGCATCAAAATCTTTAATCAATAAAGAGCCGGCTGTTGGGCCTTCATAATTATCATAAAGACAATAGGTTTTTGCTTCATCAGGAGCGCTGCCAGGAGCAGGCGGATCATAAATATTATCTTTAAAGATCTCGTTAAACCCTTTCTTTTTCTGAAAGGGCGTAGTTGCACGGACAGGTGTGGCGAGAAATTTAGGCCGGTCTTCTGGAGGTTCTTCCATAATTTTTTCATAGGCATCTTTTATTGAAGTCCAAGCAGGAACCAGGTGCTCCTCATAAATCTTTGACTTATGCGCAAAATCAGGAAAAGTTGCATAGATTTTTTCAAGTAAATAAAACAATTCAGGCGCGCGTTCGCGTTTTTTATCTTCATCATATATTGCTTTAAGTTGATCTATCAGAATATCAAGCTCAGGATTTCCCAATGCCTTAAAGTCATTTTCTGCCGCTACTAAATTTTGAATTCCGTTATAAAAAATATTTATCTTGGGAATTTTATCGCGCGCATAAAGATCTTTGTATAAATCTGTAAATCCATCAAAAAATACCGAAACAACATACGTATTATCGCCTGTGGCATCGCTTGCTTTCATTTGCTGAGGGGTATGGGGAACGCCCTGCTTGTTCCATGGCGAACGCAGATAAAATACACTCGCCGCGCCATCATCAATGATTTCGGTCAATATTTCAGAAGCAACAAATTCTGCGATATTATGCTTATTTCCTGCCGTGTCCTTTTTGATCAGCATACGCTGCAGATCGAGATCTAATTCGTGTTTATCGTTTTCTGTCGCATATAAACAAACATATTCTCCGCCAAATTCCCCGGGTCGTTTTGCACCGCCCCCTTTATCTTTAACAAATAAGTAATCATTCATGTCGCGGCTAAGATGTTCACTTAATTCGACTTTGGTTTTAGGTTTCGCGGGAAGCATCTGGACTGGCCGATCGAGAATAGCTGTATTCGTGTGATCACTCACCCCCAAACCTCGGAAAGTGGCTCTTTCAACTAGTTTCCACCAGTTAGGCTCAGGATCTGCTACCGCTTTCCGCCAGTCAGAATCAATACTCAGATTTTTTTCGATATAGTCATAGGCTTCTGCACGATATTGGTTTAATTGTGATTTCAAGACATCGAGTTTATATCGTGCCACTTCATACGAGCGTCTTTGATCGGCTGTAATTTTGGTTTTATTTTTGAGAGAGTTAATAATTTCTTGCTGTTGCGCCACCAACCTGGCTGTTTCATCAATTTGATTTCTTAGCTCCGCGACCTTTGTCGTGTCTTCCCCTCTTGCCAATTGTTGGACAAAAACTACGTCCAATGATCCCGACAAATAGGACACTTGGTTGTTCAAAGAAGTTTGCTTTGCAATTTTATTAACTGCAGCAATAGCTTTTTCCGGCTTTTCATCTTTGTCTATATAGCCTATTAAGACTTCTCTTAAAGTTGGATTTGGCATGTGATCGATCCTACTCTACTCGAATTATTAGTTAAAAATCTGTATTATTAAATTATATATAATATTTAACAAAAAAGGGGGATTTGCAGATAAAAAAAACAATTGATTATTAAGGAAATCTTAAGAAAAGAGCTGTTTCTGCTTCCACCTCCTTCCCCTATCCCCTTCCTCCAAGCGAAAAGCACGCTTAGAGGAAGGGGAAC
>DATIJV010000022.1:0-4243 GCA_035478255.1 Gammaproteobacteria bacterium | reverse complement strand
ACCGCATGCTGACTGCGTTGCGAGTCAAAAATATTTCAGTCACATATTTCATTCAATATGCTCCTGAAACATTTTTGACTCGCGCCTTGTCATCACGCGGCCTTTAAGCTTTTTCTGAGGCTCCATGATGAAATATCCGGGTGAAGCAGTTTACCTCTTGTGTTTCGAAACATTATGCAATAAATTCACAGGGTCTGTTTACCATGGGAGCTGCTAGATGCGATTCATCAAAATGTCTGACGTAAAATTAAAGGGGAAACGTGTTCTGATTCGGGAAGACTTGAATGTGCCCATCAAAAACAGCGTCATCACCAGCGACAGACGCATTCGCGCAATTGTCCCCACCATCAAAGCTGCACTAAAAGCCGGGGCCAAAGTCATGATCATGTCTCATTTAGGCCGCCCTGAAGAAGGTTCTCATGACGAGCACTATTCCCTTGCACCCGTTGCTGCCCATTTATCCAAATTATTAAAAAAAGAAGTTCCTCTCATCACCCATTGGGTCAATGGTTTTTCCATGAACTCGCATCAAGTCGTCTTATTAGAAAACGTCCGCTTAAATCACGGAGAAACAGACAATTCTGATGATCTCGCAAAAAAAATGGCAAAACTCTGCGATGTATTTGTCATGGACGCTTTTGCCACAGCGCATCGCAAAGAAGCCTCAACTTGCGGCATCATTAAATACGCGCCCATCGCTTGCGCAGGCCCGCTGCTTGCAGCCGAAATCGAAGCATTAGCCAAAATTATGCATAATCCCAAAAAACCTGTGGTCGCGATTGTCGGCGGATCAAAGGTTTCAACCAAACTTTCCTTGCTGGATTCACTCTCACAAAAAGTAGATTGCTTAATTGTCGGCGGCGGAATTGCCAATACCTTCATCGCAGCCGAAGGCTACACCGTTGGCAAGTCACTTTTTGAACCCGATTTAATTGATGAAGCAGAACGCTTGACCGTCGCTGCAAAAAAACGCGGTGCAGAAATTCCTATTCCCTCCGATGTGATTGTCGGTGAAAAACTTTCTAACGATTCCGAAAGTTCAGTCCGATTAATTTCGCAAATCGACGACAATGAAAAAATTTATGATATCGGTCCTGACACCACAAAACAATTGATCGCAATTATTAAAAAAGCCAAAACAATTTTGTGGAACGGCCCAATCGGTGCTTTTGAAATTGAACAATACTCTGAAGGCACACGTGCAATTGCGAAAGCCATTGCCGACAGTTCTGGATTTTCAGTTGCGGGCGGCGGTGATACACTTGCCGCCATTGAAGCTTACGGTGTTGCCAATAAAATCGATTATATTTCCACAGGCGGCGGCGCATTTTTATCTTTCCTTGAAGGAAAAAAATTACCTGCCATTGAAGCATTAGAAGAACGAGCAAAAAACGATGAGAAAGTCACATGAATGAGTTAAGACGCACCAAAATTATCGTGACCCTGGGCCCTTCACTCGATGATCGCGAAACTTTAAAGCGTGTCATCATGGCAGGCGCAAATGTTTTTCGTGCGAATTTTTCTCATGGCACGCATGAAACACATGAAAACCGGATCAACATGGTTCGCAGTATTGCCTCGGAATTAAATAAAATCGTGGCAATCTTAGTTGATTTACAAGGCCCGAAAATTCGCATTGCGCGATTCAAAAATAAAAAAATCCAGTTGAAAGAAGGCCAGAAATTTATTTTAGATACGGAACTCGGCAATGAAGAAGGAACAGAGGAATCCGTTAGCTTAGATTATAAAAATTTGCCGAATGATGTGCATGCCGGCGATACATTATTGCTGGATGATGGACGCATTGTCATGCAAGTTGAAAAAACAGAAAAACACCGCATTTATTGCACAGTTATTGTGGAAGGTGAATTATCCAACAATAAAGGAATTAATCGTCTTGGCGGCGGTTTATCTGCTGATGCACTCACTGATAAAGACCGCACAGATATTATTGAAGCCGTTCGTCTGCAAGCGGATTATATTGCAGTTTCTTTTCCGCGAAATGCAGATGATATCAAAGAAGCCCGTGTGTTATTGAAAGCTGCAGGCGGTCAAGCAGGAATTATCGCAAAAATCGAACGTGCTGAAGCGGTCACACGAATTGAAGAAATTATCCACGCCTCAGATGCAGTGATGGTCGCGCGCGGTGATTTGGGCGTTGAATTGGGTGATGCAGAATTGCCCGGTGTGCAAAAACAAATTATCAGTGCTGCACGCGCGCTGAATAAACCCGTCATTACTGCAACACAAATGCTGGAAACGATGACCTATAATACCATTCCCACTCGCGCCGAAGTGTCAGATGTCGCCAATGCTGTTCTCGATGGGACCGATGCAGTCATGCTTTCGCAAGAAACAGCTGTTGGAAAATATCCCGATAAAGCCGTTGCTGCGATGGATCGAATTTGTCTCAGCGCAGAAAAAAATCCCAGCGCGAAAATTTCCAAACATCGTCTGGAAGTACATTTTAAATATGTCGATGAAGCGATTGCAATGGCGACGATGTACACTGCAAACCATCTCGATATTCAAGCGATTATTGCCCTGACAGAATCAGGCACGACACCTTTGTGGATGTCACGCATCAAATCAAGCATTCCCATTTATGGTTTTAGCCGTCATGCGGCGACGCAGCGCCGCATGGCATTGTATCGCGGAGTTTATCCGATTCCCTTTGATGCGACAGATTTTGACCGGCGCGTAGTGAACCAGGCTGCAGTTGCAGAATTGCAGAAACGCCATATTTTAAAAAAAGGCGATTGGGTCATTTTGACGAAAGGTGATTTGATGGGCGTGCATGGTAAAACGAACGCGATGAAAATTATTGCAGTTTAAGAAGATTGACAATTATTTAGCAATAATTTAAGATTGTGGCCATTTAATACTCTAAAAACGAGGCGTTTAAAATGGCAGCATCCGGCTCAGTTTTTCCAAAAAAAGAAGAATCCAAACAAGACCCTAAATCGCGACTGGAAACACTCTGTTCCGACACCATGCAGCAGATTTTTAGACCTATGATTGGTTTTAAAGACCAGGCACATCTGGCTTGCACAAACAAATTTTTTCACAATTTTTTTCAACCCAAAATTTTAAATGGGACTTTGCAACCTTCTCCTCAGCAGCAATTTTTGGTCAAAAAATTATTAAATCATCTCTTGATGAGCCCGATCAACTCTCACTTTCTCCTAGATCAGCTTGAAAAAAATTCTGCTTTATTTCTGTTGAAAGGCTCTGTGGACATTCCTATTTATAACAGGAATAAAGTAATGACTGCAACATTTAGGGGCTCGCCATATCAACTAGCAATAGTCCAGCATAATGCTTTCATGCTTCAGACTATCCAGGAAAAATTATGTGCATTACCGCAGAACGTGGAAGAAATAAAAAAACAGCTGAAAACACTTTTTCCGAAAGGATATCAAACAACAAAAATAGAAGAATTGAGCAAGAATAAAAAAATGCTTCTTGAAATAGTCAACAGAATTGATGCTTCAAAAGCATCAGATATGGAAACCCTCGCTCAAGATTGTGAGGAATCTTTGAAAATTTTAAAAGACCATATGCTCTCTAATCTAAGAGAATCCTGTATCTTTTCTATTAACTTGTTTTTAGATGCCCTTGAGCTTTGCACAGATGAAACACGACTTAAGGCTTTAAATCACAACGCTGCTCATTATAAAGCTCAATACTTTATAACACAGGTTCTTTCGCTTATTTCGCTTTTTGTACCTACTGTTTATAAATGTATGCGCGATTTTCAAAGTGCACTTTACGGCAATATAAAGCTATTTCCCTCATTGAAAACAGAAGTTGCCCAAACAGAGAATCTCTTAACTCAGTTGATACTGGATGGCGAATCGCCTGCTCCAACTGAAGCTCTACATTCGCAAATGTTGAGCAACTAAAACTACAAATTGGCAACATGATTGACAATATTCAAGCGATTATTGCCCTGACAGAATCAGGCACGACACCTTTGTGGATGTCACGCATCAAATCAAGCATTCCCATTTATGGTTTTAGCCGTCATGCGGCGACGCAGCGCCGCATAGCATTGTATCGCGGAGTTTATCCGATTCCCTTTGATGCGACAGATTTTGACCGGCGCGTGGTGAACCAGGCTGCAGTTGCAGAATTGCAGAAACGCCATATTTTAAAAAAAGGCGATTGGGTCATTTTGACGAAAGGTGATTTGATGGGCGTGCATGGTAAAACGAACGCGATGAAAATTATTGCAGTTTAA
>DATIJV010000021.1:0-2906 GCA_035478255.1 Gammaproteobacteria bacterium | reverse complement strand
CAACTGGTCCGACAGGCGCGACTGGACCAACTGGTCCTCAAGGTTCACTCGCATCAGATTTTGTTATGTTTTATCGGGCAAATACAGGAACAGCAGCGGGCACATCTGTAGCCAACGGGGCAAATGTTGTGTTTGATCAGACAGCGAATACTTCAGGTGGTTCAAAAATATCATTAAATACGGGAACTGGGGTCGTGACAATCGCGGATAAAGGTTTTTATCTTGTAACTTTTGGTTTGTCACCAGATAACACCAATGCGACATATGCTTTTGAATTAAGAATTAATAATACAGCGGGAGGGGCTGGGCAGCAAAGTCCAGCTTACTATGTAAATGAATGGATCGAGGCTGGCGCCACCGTTTATGTGAATAATTTAACTGTACTTGTGCCAGTAACAACTAATCCAACAACCTTAGTTGTGACAAACATTTCCGGAGCTGCGCGTTCACTAAATAATGCAAGACTTGCAGCTACTGGAGCAAATACTGGAATGGAAGCTTATATAACAATTGTTAAATTGCAATGATATGAAAATCAATTTATGTTTTAAAAATATCTGTTTTTATTTGCTCGTTAATTTTTTAACCATTGGCTTCATTGAAGCTGACGAAACATCATTGCCTAAAAAATATAAGCTTGCTTTATGCGCCATTTTTAAAAATGAAGCCCGTTATTTAAAAGAATGGATTGAGTATCACAAATTGGTAGGGGTTGAACATTTTTACTTATATAATAATAA
The DNA here is from genome assembly GCA_035478255.1 of Gammaproteobacteria bacterium. Lineage (GTDB taxonomy): Bacteria > Pseudomonadota > Gammaproteobacteria > DSM-16500 > DSM-16500 > DATIJJ01. The sequence goes on along the minus strand of DATIJV010000021.1, from coordinate 2,166 downwards.
GAGTAAGGACCGTTATTTTGAAATTTTAGAACCTTATATCAAACGTGGTATCGTCACTTTGATTCATTGGCCAGATAATCTGGGCTATTTAAAAGAAGAAAATATGTTTTTGTGGGCAATCAGTACGCAAATGCCAGCGTTCGAACATGCCATCCAATTCAAAGCAAAAAAAGAAGCTGAGTGGCTTGTTTGCATGGATATTAATGAATTTTTAGTCCCGCCGACAACTGACAACTTGTTGGAAATTTTAGAAAAATATGATGATTATCCTGCAATTACATATAGAACGGATTACTACGATGCTTATAAATCGCAACACTTTCCTTCAAAAAAATTGATCATAGAAACGACTGAATTAATAAGCCCGCCATATCTGAACCCAGCCAAAGGCGTAGCCAAAATGATTTTCAAACCAGAGTTTTGCCGTGGTTTTACTTGGGCCCCATACACACCTAAGTTTATAGCAGAAAAAGAACCAGCACAGCTTAGAAAACCGGAAATGAGGCTCAATTTTTATTCTAATCGAAATGCTGGTCTTTTCTATTTTGGCAAGACAAGATTACAGATTGACAATAGGACATTGTCTGATGAAGAAATAACACAGCTATTAGACCTTGGCTATGAGATTGAAGAACAGGATTCTCCTATGCAACGATTTATTCCAGCGCTTTTAAACACTTTAAGCCCAAATTAGAAACTCACTTACGCAAAAAATGGGCAGCACAGGTAGGTGCGACCCCGATGGGGTGGTTCCGAAGGGCCGAGTGTGAGATAAATTCAGTCCAATTGGAGCGCCTGCAACGTGAACAAAGAAGAAAACAGGATGGAAGAGGATATGTATGATATACAGGATAATGAAGAAGAATCTTTTCCTTAAGTTACCATTTTGATTCTATCCTGCACATCCTGCATATCTTTTCTTATCCTGTTTTTTGTCTGATTCAGTTAAACTTTTGAAGTTTCTTAGGTATATATCACACTTTCGCTTCATCCTATACAGTTCTCTTTTTGCGTAGGGTGAGTTAGAAATCGATTTTTAAGTCGATGTTGACCCCTTGAATGGAAAGATCACCATTATTTTGTGAATAGAGATAAGGAACGGATGCAAGGAAATGGTTAAATTGATTCTGTCCCCACCAATATTGAAGTTCGTAACCTACTCGAAAAGTGATGTGGGTACTATCCCCCAAGATATCTTTTTCCCATGAAAGACCAAAAATATTCTGGATTTGTGGTAATACGCGGGTTGTGTTGTGGATTAAATTTGAAAAATTTAAAATCAATCCTACTCGAGCTGGATCATTGTTATTAAGTAAGGATTTGATATGAAATTTACCAAAAAGCAAAGAGCTTGTGAAAGAATTAAATAGGCTCCAATTCGAATTAAAATGGTAATAGGCATCTGCGCCTGTTGTTAAACCGATGCCTCGAAAATCATTATGGGCAAGCCTTTGATCCAAAGGAGACGAAAGCGCATTTAAAAACTGTGCGTTGACATGCTGGAAAATGAGGGCACCTTTTAAGCCGCAAAAAGGACGAAAACTTAAATTATGAGTAAAAAATAGATGATCGCCTATATCCAAGTCAAAGGTCAAAAACTTAACGCGCCATTTTTGAATTGCAAGTGCATATTCAACTGAACCCGAAATCGCAGAGGGAAAAGCGACTGAGATCACTCCAAAATCGACAGGAAAGTCACTATTGCTCGCTGCTCTATCACTCTCGTGCGTATGGAAGTAAGTATACTGAAATTGCACATCCCAATTAGAGCAAGATCGTGGGTTATAAAAGAAATTATAACCAATTCCGATACGATAACCAACAGCCCAATCAAACTCATTTCTAGTACTAAACCCTTCATGTACTGAGCCAGTGAAAGCACTGGTATTGTCCACAATGGCATAAGTGGTTTTATTTTCAAAAAGCTGCCAGACAAGCAGGCTCGAAGAGAATGACCAGCTATTATTGTCTATGAGATCAGGAAAAGCGCTTGAAAGAGAGAGTCCACACTGGCCGTAAACAGTTTCTGTGTATACCTGATCTATTTTTTCTTCTAATTCTGAAAGTCGTGCCTCGACAGCGTCGTGACACATGCCTTGGCATGAGAGTGAGAGGAGAAAGGTTAAAAATGATCTTTTTTTTCTAAAAATCAATGCGCGCATCGAC
>DATIJV010000020.1:0-21280 GCA_035478255.1 Gammaproteobacteria bacterium | reverse complement strand
GGGGAAAGGGGAAGGAGGTATTAAAAATTAATGTTACCTAGCGCCTTTTCTGTATATTAAAATTTGATTTATTCAAATCGGTCTACTACCCAACCTAAGTTTACTATCGACATCTCCCTTTGCTTCTTCCGCGTTAATACTCACCTGCCTTAATCGCGGCGAAAATAAACGATTGCAGTCATCCGCCATATCTTCTTGCCTATTCCGACAACAACGTTTGATTAACCAGGCAAGCAAAGTCATTTGCAAGGTCGTAAAAGCAACACTTAAAGCCACACTCGCTGCTGTTTTGAAATCACCGCCGCTCTCTTCTGCAAAGCTGTCCAGACAAGCTGTGATCACCCATTTCCAAACCGCGCCTGCCAACACATTCAATGTAATCTCAAGCGGATCAAGAGGTAGCCGAAGCAAAATTGGAATGATAAATGCGTTTTGCCATAATGTTTCTGTAATGCCCGTAAAAATGCCAGCAAAATAATTAGCGTTAAGGGAATTAAATGAAAGTTGAGCTCCCAAATATATTCCTGCATATTCTGCCGCATTCCAGACTGGAACAGTAGACCCGGAAGCCAGACACAGCACACCTAATCGCTTGCGCCATTCTCTACGGTTGAGATCAAACAAAAGATCATGATTAATAACACGCAGATTAAAATGCCCGGCTACTATCACAGAAACAATTGCACCCCCAGTTTGTGTCAATGTTGGGCTGAAAAATGCTCCTAATTTCTCATCAAAGAAATCGTGTTGTTTGACGACTTGCCATGACCATACTGCATCTCGAAACGCACCAATTATTATTGCTCCACAGAGAAATTTTATCTTACTTTTTGCTCTTTTTTCATCGTCAACAAACAGTTCCTCGTCAGTTTTGAGTCTCGGAGAAATTGCTGCCGAAGGAGAAGAAACAGGAGAAGAAGATTCCTCTGGAACCAAGGGGTCGGCTAAATCATCACATGAATTTCGAAGCATGTTTTCCTCATAACAAGTATTGAAATTCTTACTTTTATTCAGCTATTTTTTTCGCGATACTCACAGGCAATTCTTTTGCTTTGCATTGGAAAATACAATCTACCCCAAAAATTCTGTCTATCCAACTACCAAATTTAGAAACACTGTTGGATGGCCTTTTATATTTCAACCATTTAAAAGAAATTTCCGGGTATTTTTTCTTCAAATGTCTGGCAGCAGTGGCGCCCACTTCAGCAATCAACGTGCCTTGGGAATTCAAATAGCGACTCGCATTCATTAAAATCTGGTCAAGGACATCCAAGCCTTTCTTTCCTGCTTCCAAAGCTAATTTAGGTTCCGTTTTAAATTCAGCTGGAATTTTTTTATATTCACGGCAAGAAACATAAGGTGGATTTGTAATAATTAAATCATATGTTTCATGAATTTTTTCAAACAAGTCACTTTGAATACATTTCACTCTCTGTTGTAATTGGTGGCGATTAATGTTAATCGCTGCGACAGATAATGCTTTTTCAGAAATATCTACCAGGTCTACCATAATGTCAGACTTCATCAGTGCTAATGTAATCCCGATACACCCAGAGCCTGTTCCCAGATCCAAAACACGATAATTTTTCCATTGTACGTTTTGTAAAAATTCATCAAACCGTGTATTCATTACCGAACGCGGTACTAACACATTTTCATTCACATAAAATTTATAGCCCAAATAATTTGATTCTTGCGTGATATATTCTACAGGCAGTCTCTCAACAATTCTTTTTTCAAATAAATGGATTATGCTGGCGCCTTCTTTTTCAGTTATTTTAATATTCATAAAATTTTTCTGATTTTTTTCAGAATCAAAATCAAGCGCAAACAATACAAGATGCACTGCAGTAGTATAAAGAGAATAATCCATAAAAAAATGATGATGCAGGTTTTCCCGACGCATGAGGTGATATCCTGCATTTGAAATTTTTTCAATCGTCATTTCATTTTTTCTGCAGGAATTTAAAATTTTATCGTATACTCTTTTTCTTTTTGCATGTGTAGAAAACAAGAATTTCTTAAGCACTTTAATCTCCACGATATTGTATACCTCTTACTCATGATTTAGCACCCAAATTGTACACTAAAAAATGGTATCCGCTCCATCTTTCATGGCCGCCGAATACTTACACGGTTTATCACTATTCAATTATTCAAGCTTGGCCGTCCTCAATCAGATTTTTAATAAGTTTTTTGATGATTGCATCATAAAGGTCTCGCCTCACAAATCGATGTAATTCGATCATTTTCCAAAGAAATGTCGCAGATGGTCGTACGTTTCGTCCATCAATAACTTCTTGAATAACATCCTCTGGAGTGTCTGAATATAATGCAAGACCTGGAAGATTATATTCTTTAGAAGATAAAATATCTGTAGCAATCAATCTAGCCAAGTTGTTCTCAAGCATAGTATTCTCTGTTTTTAAATTAAATTTTAGTATGCAAAAATAATTCTTTTGTTGTGTTCTAAAAAATTCTTTAAGTTCTGCGCATAACCTTATAAAAATTTCCGCCTCTGCCAGAAGCAATTCTTCTTTTGAGAAATTTTCACCATCAATCCCAATTAAACGACAGAATAATTCCCTTGCTGGCATAATCATTTTGACCTTGCAGTAAAATAACCTATTTATAATAATGTTATTATACCTATTGTAACACCTATTAATCAACTCATTTTCGTCGTTATCTTAATTCATATAGAATTATGAAAATTCCTTATTATTTTGACTATTAAAATGACAAAATCTATATCTACTCTGGGTATCAAAATACTGCTTAAATGCGATGAGAAGCCTATAAGCATGCATGATGTAACGCAGTTATATAAACAATACAAAAAAGAAGAGAGAGATGATGAAATCAGGAATCTAATATCTGATGATTACCTGGAAGCAAAAAAAATGCCCAAACCCAACACTAAAAAAACACCTACTTATTATTTTATTACTGACAAAGGCAAGGCTTGGGTAAAAAATTATTTAATGGTATTTCAAAAAACTTAATATCTCGACACAAAAGCATTATTTTTAATATAAAACCGCAGCAATCTTTTCGTCCAATGCTTCGCATAATCCACCCCAATACGGGGCCTTTTTACAATAGCAAATTTCTCCTGCACATCTGCTTCAGCCACATAAAAATCATCGCTTAACAAATCATGTCCATTCAAATTCAAATTAATCTGCATGGCATTACACAACAAACCTGGCCCTTGCGTACGCGCAATAATGTTTTTAACAGGCTCCAGCGCACGCAATAATACAGCTGAACCCACGCCTTCCAGCTCTGTTACCAGATTAACGCAATAATACATTCCATAAATTAAATAAACATAGACAAATCCTGGCGGACCAAACATAACCTGCGTGCGCTTTGTCATCCCTTTTGACGAATGAGCTGCCAAATCATGCGCTCCCAAATACGCTTCAACTTCAACAATTTTCCCAATATGTAAAACTCCATGAATCGAATGCACTAAATATTTTCCTAATAAATCTTTCGCAACAACAATTGTATCTCTAGCATAAAAATCACGAGAAAGCTTTTGCATGTTTTTTCCTCAACTCTGTTTTGAATGGAAATTATTAGGGCGTCTTCTCAGCAGCCCCAGTCTAAATAAAAATTTTTTTCTATCTTCCCAACATTAAGTAAAATCAAAAACTTGAAAAATCAATTTTTAAAAAGTGAAATCCATTCATAATCTTATAAAAAAAATATCTTCAAAACTCCTCCTGCCATTTACGCATACAATATTTATAAAGACACACAATAAATGGAATAGAAAAACCAATACGAGGAGCAGTCATGCACATCAAAACATTAGGAGTTTTGTCGCTTGCATGTTTCTTTATTTCAACTTCATCATTTGCGTATGTGTATGAAAATGATGATTCCTCATTTTCAGATAATGCTTATTATGCACCAGCTCCCGAATATATTGATAATAATTTCACGGAACCCGCTGTCGTAGAATCTGTTGAACGTGATTTCTATAAATCACCGCGTAAAGTTTCAGGCCGTGCAAATTATTCGTCGCGTCTTCCCAGAAAAATTTCTGCAGGGGGACGGGCAATTCTTGTGGATCCACGCTTACATGCCTGGGGCGCCTATAATGAAAATGGTAAATTAATTCGCGCGGGTTTGGCCACAGCCGGAGCAAAATGGTGTTCGGACACAGGGCGTCCTTGCCGCACAAAAACTGGAGTATTTCGCATTTATTCACTAGGCGATAGCGATTGCGTTTCCCGGATTTATCCTGTTGGCGAAGGCGGCGCACCCATGCCCTATTGCATGTATTTTAATGGCGGTCAGGGTTTGCATGGATCATATCATTTAGCAGAAGCTAATCTAAGTCACGGCTGCGTACGAATCAGTGTGAATGATGCAGAATGGCTTCGTTATAGTTTTGTTCGAAAAGGTACAAAAGTGATTATTGCACCTTATTAAAATTCTTTATAATAAATGTTGGATCATTTATGAAAAAGTTCAAACCATTAGAATTCTCGCTGCTCCGTCAAAAACTAGATACGGCACAGCTGGATTTTAAGACAACAAAAAAAATAAAACCTCTAAGCGGTTTTATCGGACAAAATCGCGCCCTTGATTCGCTCAATTTTGGCATCACCATCAATAAAAAAGGCTACAATTTATATGCAATGGGACCGACTGGAATTGGAAAACATTCATTGATTTCGATTATTTTAAATGAGCATGTCAGTCATTTACCCGTTCCATCAGATTGGTGTTATATCTATAATTTTATTGATCCCGAAAAACCTGTCACTTTAGAATTACCCGCCGGAAAAGGTCTCATTTTTCAACAAGACATGAAATCTCTCATTGAAGAATTGGGCCAAACGATTGTTTCTGTATTTGAAAGCGACGAGTATATCGTAGGAATAAAAAAAATTAATGATTTTTTTAAAATTAAACGTGCAAAAACACGAAAGAAAACAAAAAAAATCACTGATAAGAAAATTCCTTATTTATATAAAGAAAGGCATGAAAAAGAAAAAAACTTTGAAATAAAATTATTGACTATCATGCTTGATCCGATTTTCAATAAAATCAAAAAAAAATATTCTAAATTTAAAAATGTCATTAACTATCTTTCAGAAGTAGAAAAAGATTTTATCGATAATGCGAGCAGTTATATTGTAAAAGAAAGTAAAACAAATTTATTAAATTTTCCATTAGACAATACTGATCTAATAAAATATAAAATCAATGTGATAGTCGATAATAGTCAATTAAAAGGTGCGCCTGTTATTTTTGAAGAGACACCCCATTATTCAAATTTGATTTCTCGTGTTGAACACACCACTCGTCAAGGTGTCTTAACGACTAATTTTAATTTAATACGCGCAGGATCTTTGCATCGAGCCAATGGCGGATATCTTCTCATTGAAGCACATAAACTTATTAAAAATCGTGATGCCTGGGAAGCTTTAAAAAGTGCGCTTTATTCTCAAAAAATTAAAATTGAACCGACATCACAGATAGCAAATTCTATTAAAACTGTATCGCTTGATCCTGAACCCATTCCTTTAAAAGTTAAAATAATTTTAATTGGCGAAAGAAATACCTATTATTTTTTATGCCAGCACGACCATGATTTTATAAAATTATTTAAAGTTCCTATTGATTTTGATGAGCAAATTTCTCGTAATCAAAAAAATATTTTACTTTATACTCGATTAATTGCATCCATCGCAAACCATGAAAATTTGCGTCCGTTTCATGTGTCAGCGGTTGGAGAAATCATTGATCAAAGTACGCGTATTGCTGACGATATCACAAAATTATCTACTTATTTCAGTATCATTAAGGATTTGATATTGGAGTCAGATTACTGGGCAAGTATATCAAATAAAAAAATTGTGATGGCTGCCGATGTTCAAAAAGCGATTAAAGCCCAGGAAAACAGGATGGATAGAACCAGACAAATTTATTATGAAGATATTGATCGAAATTTTATTATCATTCACACCGACGAAAAAATTGTCGGGCAAATCAATTGCCTTTCTGTTAGAAAAGTTGGTAATTTTTCTTATGGCCATCCCACGAGAGTTACCGCACGGGTAAGAGTAGGAAAAGGAAAATTAATTGATATTCAGCGAGAAATTAAATTAGCAGGCCCCATGCATTCAAAGGCAGGCTTGATCATCTCAAATTTTTTGGCGAGCCGATTTAGTACAGATCAAATATTTTCATTATCCGCAAGTATTTCATTTGAGCAAATTTATTGTTGGACTGAGGGTGATAGTGCGTCTATCGGGGAATTATGTGCTTTATTATCTGCACTTTCGCAAATTCCAATAAAACAGTCGCTCGCAATTACTGGTTCAATTGACCAATATGGCAATGCACAGGCTATTGGCGGTGTAAATGAAAAAATTGAAGGATTTTTTGATATTTGTCACGCAAAAGGTTTAACGGGTAAACAAGGTGTTATCATCCCAGAAATTAATATAAAAAATCTTATGCTGCGTGAAGATATTGTTGAGGCTGCAAGACAAAAAATGTTTTGTATTTATTCGATCAAAACCATTGATGATGCCATGATTCTTTTAACTGGAAAAAATGTGGGTATAAAAGATGCTCATGGCAATTACACCAAGGATTCTATTTACGCAAAAGTTGAAAATCGACTGAAAAATTTTGCCGAGTCACGGTTAAAAAAATTGAGATAAAATTTACAAGCTATTATTTAATTTCAATTTTCCCCGCTGCACTATGCGCACTCACACTGGGATCATACATCGATTCCGCAAAAATCGGCGGTATGATAAATTTTCCTGTATTAATTGCTTTAATTCGATAAACAATTTCATTTGTTTCAGGTGTTAGTGTACCAAAGAAAATCACCCGATCTTCTCGCACATCTGCATAATCCATTTTCTCAGCTTTAACTGAATCAGTTACGACTTCAAAACCACCTGGCAATAAATCAACAATCGCAACATTATTAATATACCGATCATCCAAGGTACGCGCGTGAATATGTACTTCCACTTCATTGCCAAGATTTGCTTCATCAATCACTTTACCTTGTAAATCCTGATATTCCCGCAGAATTTCCAAACCGTTTTTTACGACAGAGGTCAATACATTTTTGTCAAAACCCGATTGAGTTAATTGATAAAAAAACATTTGTTTTGAAGGATTATTGAATATGATTTTTTTAACAAATTCATCAACATTTATTTTTGTATAAATATTATTTTGTGAAGACTGAGATTTTTTATCGTCATTTGCAAGAATTTCATCAATCGATAAAGATTGATTAACATTCGTTTGGAATGCTTGCGCATATGCACTTAATGCCAAACTGGCGTAACTCGATAAAATCGTATTGATTTCACCTGTATTGATCGCAGACACTAATGGCATGATTAATTCATTTCCAGATTTTTTTAATCTCTCAGGAAAATGCTTTGCAAGTAAATAAAGATATTGAGCGTCCGCAATATTTGCATCATAAAAATTATTTACCGCATTTTTCGCACTCGCTTGCGGTTGATAATAACTTATCAAACGATTAGCTTCATCCTGACTTTTTAATAGTTGATACGTTGCAGCGATATATGCGCTGGTAATATCTTGCTTCCATGTGTGTTTATTATCTTGGTTCAGATAAGTTTGTAAATGTGTCAAATAATTTGTCGTAACAATTTCATTGCGTGTCAAAATATAAATTGCATAGGCTTGTAAACGCGCCTGTTCCAGGCTCGTTATATTTTGTTCCGCAATATCTTTTAAATAATTGATCCCTGAATGAATTACATCAAGTGGAATATTGTAACCTTTCTCGCGCGCCTCGGTTAAAAAATGCATCGCATAAATGGAGGCAAATGCATTACTGGAGTTTTCACTAACATCTGGCCAATAACTAAAACCACCACTGGACATTTGGCGCTGAGTTAACATTTGCAGTGTGTCTGTTATCTTCACTGAAGCAAGTTTTGGATCAATGAGCCAGGGTTGATTGGTAACAGCTAAAAGCGGGAAGGCTTTACTCACCAATTGTTCAGTACATCCATAAGGAAAATTATCCAGATAGCGTTGCAATCCGGCTAGTAAAATCATTGGACTGCTTGATACTGCTGCTTCAATGTCTCGAAACTGCGGATACAATTCGCGATCTAATTTTAGAGTTTTACTCGAATCATCCGATGCGCCGCTAACTATAGTCGTAAAATAATTATTTGCAGGGCGCACACTTAATGCCGCACTCATTTTACTCGACTTATCTTGCATGCGCGCCACGAAATCCAATTGTGCTGAACCCAATAAATCTTTCGCACGAATTTTATAGCGCACCGTTTTTTCGCTGTTCTCATCAATTTCCAGTGTTTGATTTGAATCACCCACAATTTCTAATTGCGAAGAAGCAGCTAATTGTATTTCAACTTTTGCATTTTTTCCTGAATCTTTTACATTATTTGCAATACTTGCTGTGATTTCAAACTCATCACCGGGTGCAACGAAAGTCGGTACGTTTGGATTAATCACAAAATTCCCGCGAATTGTGGAATTTTTTTCTGCAGAACCGACAGCATCCATTGCGACTGCAACAGCCATTACATGCAAAGTTCCATTAAAATAATCGGGAACTTGATAGATCAATTGACGCATCGTATTGTCCGTATCCACAATGCCAGACCAGTATACGACAGGCAAATCTGTTTTTCGTTTGAAAGGATTTAAACGGCTGCGTAAAGCATTTTCACCGACATCACCACCGACACTCGACAATTCTCTCTCTTGAATAAATTTCGGTAAAATTTGATCGACAGTTTGCTGCGTAATAACTTCCAACGCATGTTTCTGAAAGAAGAAATTTAAGGGATCAGGAGTTTTGTAATCCGCAACTTGTAATATCCCTTCATCCACTGCGAAAATAATTATTTTTCCAGGCTTGTCGCTTTTGTATTGAATAGGAAATGCTTCACCCGGACGCGCCAACTCAGGTGTAATTAAATTAATTTTAATATTTTGATTATCATGATTCACGCTAAATGGTGCAATACTATAACTCAAAGGACTCAGAAAAATTTCAGGCGAATCCCAGTTTCTAACAAATGCCACATTAATATATCCATTTCCCTGAAAATCTTTTGGAATATGAATTTTTTGCACGGAATTCGTCGTATCAGTTTTGAACCATTGTGTCGCATAAATTTTATCGCGCTCTATGGTGATAAGTCCTGCGCCGGTATAAGGTGCTGTGACTTGTATTTCAATATCTTCATCCGGCAAATATTCTGATTTGTTTAATTTAATGTTTAATTCAGCATTTTTTGAAAGCGGCAGTTGGCTTGCACCGACTACTGAATATTTTAATTTACTTAATTCCGTATTATTTTTATCTAAAATACTCACGACAAAATCACCCATCTCTTGCGTGGGCAAAACAAAATCTGTGCCTTTTTCGTTTACACTAAACGATTGCGTGCTGATCACATTGGTTTGGATTAATGATTTATATTGGAAAGTTCCATCTGCATTTTTCACAAGTGTTGAAACAGGATGCAATGCAGCCAGTTGAATTTTCAAATCATCAATCCCTTGTTGCTTTAGCTGCGGATTAACTGCAATGAAATTGACACTGCGTTGACTGTTTTGTTTAATATAATTTAAATCACCATCTGGTTTGTATCCGACAAAATAAGGAAGAGGGCTAACCAATGCGGAAGTTTGTGCGGCAACACTTCGCCCGCCCTCAGATTCAAATCCTTCTGTATAGAAAGTTAATTGATATGTCGCTTTGTCAAAACGCTCTAAATTCAAGTCAAATTTTGCTTCACCATTTTTATCGGTTTGTGTATCAGAAAGCGTATCAGTAAATGTTTTTGGCGGCTTGTTCGGATCAAACAATGGATCAACAAACGTATAATTCGGATAATCTGAAAATTGAATACGTTCAGGAATTAATATAATTTTACCAGTGATTTTACGATCCAGAGCAGGTGCACCATAAAGATTCTGTAAAATGATTTTAGCTGAAAGTTCTTCAGGCGATATCCAGCCTTTTGTTTTTTCAGTTGATAAATGTGTTGTGATGCGCATCCGATCGGGTTGAAATTCTGCGACATGAATAGTTGTTGAGCCCAACAAATTATCTGGACGGTTGTCTTTAACAATAAATAAATTAATATTGTATTGACCGGTGGGAGCAGTGGGCGTGATGATAAAATCCGTTGCAAGATACCCGGTTGTATCCAAGGTAACTTTTTGATCTTGTACTGTTGTGCCTCTTGGATCCGTAATTGTAACTTCAAGCGGCAAACCAGCCGGTTGAGATTTGGCATAAGCTTGTTTGATAATCATGCCAAAATGTGCTGTATCTCCTGGACGATAAATACCGCGGTCAGAAAAAACAAAAGCGCTTAAAGTCTGTAAATCAGGATTATTGTAAATTCCGCCAATATCAAAACGTGAAAAATTTAATTGACGATCCGGGTTGTTATAAGGAATAAATGAAACATCATTGCCAAAGCTCGCTAAATAAACCGTCGGTTCACGCTCATCAATAAAATCTTTAAGCGTTGGAAAATTCACACGGCCTGTTGCATCTGTAACACGTGTTAAAATGGGCAACCCATTTTTTCCTAAAATAGAAACCGTTGTTCCCACAACAGGTTCGCCTTTGGTAATCGATTCCACGAATACATCATGACTTCCATCGCCATTGTCTTTGACGATCAGTCCCAAATCAGTTATTAAAATTAAACGATTTTTTTTGACATCTAGCGGAACATTTTTTTCTGGATCCCAACCCGTTGCCTGAAGTAAAAATAAGCCTTGCGGCCCGCCTGTATTTGTTTTAGCAGAAAGATATTTTCCAATGTCCAATGCAGTATATTGTTCTTTCGCGGAATCAGGATTAAACGTTTGCGTTTCAGAAAATATTTCACTGATATTGTTTTGATTGAAACTTTCATTGATAAAACGCGGGTCATTAAAATCACCTTCTGTTTGCGTGATGAGTTGATTAATGTTATCGGGAAGCACACGCGCAATTTGGAACTTGACGGCTGGAACACCGCGAATGAGCAGAGATAATTTCTTTTCACTGTTTAATGCCAATAACGCGCCTTTATGCAAAAATCCAATTTCTTTAGGATAATCAGGAGCTTTTACTACAACAGAATAATCACTCGCCAAAACATAATCGCCGAAACTGTGAATACCTTTTTCGATTTGAATATAAATAAAACGTCCAGCGGGAACAGAAATTTTATAACTATGTAAAGTCGTATAATCTCGCTCAGCAGGAATCGGTTTTAAATTAAGCGGGGTCGACAATTTGAAAATATCCGCTGTCACTTCACCGGGATTTTGCCACGTATAATTTTTTTTCGCTTCTTCCGCAGCTGTTTTGGGATAATCTTGAGGTAATAAATAAACGTGCAATCCTTTATTGAGTTCACTATCCGTTACACCTAAAGTCGTTTCGATGGTAAGGACCTGTTCAGGCCGGTCCTGGTCGTTACGAACAATCGATGCATTGATGTTATTAATTTTAAAATAACTTGCTGCATCAGGAATCAAAATTTGTTGTTGAATTTTTTCTTGAGTAATAGCATTACCTTTGAGAGCCTTAACGCCTTTATCAATAGCAAGATTGAGATATCGTGTGCTTTCTGGCAAGGGAAGTACATCTGAATGAAGATAAGCTGTACGTTTGTTTTCATCATAACTAAATGTCAATTTAAAATGATCAGTGGTTAAGCTATTTTTTAAAGCTTGTAGTGTTAATGAAGTTTTTTCTTCAAAACTTTTTGTGTCAACTGGATAATTGAAATGAATGGTTGCAATAGCCTGTCGAATTTTTGGATCAACTGGATCTTGATAGAATTTGAATTCATTGATGCTGGCTTGAAAAGGCAGTGTATCAAAAGAATAATTCAAGCTTTCCATTTTAGCTTGCGAAGAAAAAACTTTTTTTGCAAATTGGATAGAATAAGCCTGTCCTGCCAGCCAATCCTCTGAAGGTGTAAAGACTAGTCGATTGTCACTTTGCCATACCCACTTGCCTTTCGTAGTTGGCGTGAGTGTAATACCTTCTGCAATTTCCTTGCCGATGGCTTTAAGCGGAGCGACTGACTTCGGCGTGAAATTTCCATTATTAATACCAAAATCGATTGTTAAAACATCTGGAACAAGCGTTTTTGCGACAGGAGTGATTTGGGGGCGTGTGATGACGGCCGTAATATAGTGAGGGCGCGGGCGGGTTTTATACCAGTGATGGCCGTAGATGCCAATTAAAATAATGCCAAGAATCGCCCCTAATGTCCCTAAAATAAGGCCAGGACGAGCTTCTGCTTTTTGTCGCATACCATTCAACCAGGGCGGGCAGCTCCATGAAATTCGACCAAAAATAAGTGTGAAGAATGCACCAATCGCGGTCCATAACCCTGAAAATGATTTTTTATTCATGAGATTGCCTTTTTAATGGTATACTGAGAGCCAACAAACCCCTACAAAAAATTATTTCTTTTATCTCTGCAGTATGAACAAGTATTTTAAGTGTTTTAGCATAGCGTTAGTTTTCCTGTTTGTCAGCGTGTGCGCCATATTATTTTTACCAACCCCGCCGCTTTTAAGTCATATGAATTTTTCTCAAGCGGTTTATGATGATAATGAGCATTTGCTGCGTCTGACTTTAAGTACTGACCAACAATATCGCTTGTTCGTGCCCTTATCACAAATTTCACCTAAATTGGTTGAGGCAACCTTACTGCAGGAAGACCAGTATTTTCGCTGGCATTGTGGTATCAATCCAGTTTCGATTTTTAAAGCTGTCTGGCAAACATATGTGCTTAAATCGCGGCGGATCGGTGCTTCGACTATCACAATGCAATTGGCTCGCATTCGTTTTGGTATCCAGTCAAAAGAATTCAGCGGGAAAATCTGGCAAATGATTCGCGCATTGCAACTGGAAATGCATTACAGCAAAAAACAAATTCTGGAAGCGTATTTAAATTTGGCTCCTTATGGAAATAATATTGAAGGCGTGGGCGCTGCGAGTTTAATTTATTTTGGTAAACCGGTAAAAGAATTAACATTGCCAGAAGCATTGACGCTGGCTGTCATTCCGCAAAATCCAACTGTCCGCACACCGCAGCAAAAAAAATTAAAAGAAATTCGCAATAAGCTTTTTGCGCGTTGGATCAAAAAACATCCTGAGGATGTCCAACAAAAATCCCTGATTAATTTGCCTTTACAAATGAAAAATATGCGCAATTTACCTTTTTTAGCGCCGCATTTTGTGAATAGTGTTTTAAATTCTGTTGCGAATGATCAACAAAAAATTGTGACGACGTTGAATATTCATTTACAAACTCTTTTGGAACGTATTACACAAAAATATTTATTACGCAAAAAAAATATTGGTGTTTATAATGCGGCTGTTTTATTGATAGATACACGTGATATGCAAGTGAAAGCGCTGATTGGTTCAGCTGATTTTTTTAATCGATCGATTGAAGGACAAATTAATGGAACAGATATCA
The DNA here is from genome assembly GCA_035478255.1 of Gammaproteobacteria bacterium. Lineage (GTDB taxonomy): Bacteria > Pseudomonadota > Gammaproteobacteria > DSM-16500 > DSM-16500 > DATIJJ01. Next base: position 7,757 of record DATIJV010000020.1, on the reverse strand, counting down.
AGCGTTCGCCAGGTTCGACTTTAAAACCTTTTATTTATGGTTTAGCTTTGGATCAGGGGCTCATTCATCCAGATACGATTTTAAAAGATGTTCCTCATAGTTTTGGCAGTTATAATCCAGAAAATTTTGATTATGATTTTATGGGACCTATTCATGCAAAAGATGCGTTAGTATTAAGCCGTAATATTCCAGCCATTTATCTCGCAAATGAATTACAACATCCCAATTTATACGAGTTATTGCAAGAAGCACACGTAAGTCATTTGAAATCTGAATCATATTATGGTTTAGCGTTAGTGTTAGGCGGTGCTGAAATCAGTATGCAAGAATTGACAGAATTATATGCCATGCTAGTCAATCAGGGAATCTGGCAGCGCTTACATTTTCAATCGCAACAAAAAACACAATCCGGTCAGCGCTTACTCAGTCGAGAAGCCAGTTTTTTGATTTTAGATATGTTAAAAAATACGCCGCGCCCCGAAGGCGATGAAACAATTGCAAAAGATAAAATTTCTTGGAAAACAGGAACGTCGTCGGGCTATCGCGATGCGTGGTCTATCGGCACAATGGGCCCTTATGTATTAGCTGTCTGGATTGGAAATTTTGATAATTCGAGTAATCATGCTTTTGTCGGTAAAAATATTGCAGCGCCTTTATTTTTTGAATTGATTGAAGGCATCCAACGGGAAACAAAATATATTCCAGATATAACACCGAACCCAGGACAACTTAATTTAACAAAAATTTCTGTTTGTAAAGCATCTGGTATGTTACCGACACGTTATTGTCATGATACGGAATTAAGCTGGTTTATTCCGGGAAAATCGCCTATTAAAACGGATACAATTTATCGTGAAATAGCGATAGATAAAAAAACCAGCTTGCGCACTTGTCATTTTGATCAAAATACTCAATTTAAAATTTATGAATTTTGGCCATCGGATTTATTAAAAATTTTTAAAGAAGCTGGAATACAACGCCGCGTGCCGCCGCCTTATGATGCGAATTGTTCATTGATAAGTTATACGGGCGTGAGTCCACAAATTACGTCACCTGAATTGCAATTAAGTTATGTCATGCGTGCGGATTTAGCAGAAAAAATCTCGATTCCGTTTACTGCGGTGACAGATGCAGATGTGAACACATTATATTGGTTTATGAATGATAGTTATTTGGGAAAATCAGAGAGAGATAAAGCGTATTTATGGCAGGCAAAACCTGGAAAATTTGTTGTGCGAGTGGTGGATGATCATGGAAGATCGGATGCGCGGGATGTGTTGATTAAAGTGGAAAGATAATCTCTACTATAATTTTTTTATCAGCCGTATCATCAAAACTGTTCCGAGAGTACAAATACCCAATAAAATTCCATACCAAATACCTTCCGGCCCTAGCACGGTATGAAAAGATAAATAATACGAGCTGGCAATACCCACGATCCAATAACTTGCAACACTTAATACCATGGGAATCAATGTATCTTTCAAACCTCTAAGCATTCCATTTGCAATTGCCTGTATCGCGTCAAAACACTGAAAAAACGCAGCAATAACTAAAAATGAACTTGCCATTTTAATCGTATTAATATGATTGCTTTCATTATTTAAAAATATTTTTACAAAAAATTCAGGAAAAAAAATAAAGAAAATCGCAACAATGATTGAAAACAATAACCCTAACCCAAAATTCTGAAAAGCGATTATTTTAAAACGATAAAACTCTTTAGATCCGGCAGCATGACTGACTTGAAGTGCAGTTGCCATGGACAATGAAAAAGGAATCGCATAAGCAATATTAACGCACTGCATGGCAATTTGAAATGCTGCGAGTGCCTCAACGCCAAAATATCCCATCATCATGATAGATGTTAAAAACATTGCAGATTCCAACAAGAAAAAAGCCCCGCTTGGAAATCCAATAAGCAGCATGTTTTTCATTTTTCCCAAATTTAATGAAACTAATTTGAAATTACAATATTTTTTAAGTTGATGGTTTAATAAGGTATAAAATAGCAATCCCAAAAACATGAACCACATGACTATAGCACCTGCATATCCAATTCCCGCGATACCTAATGCAGGGAGTCCAAACCTTCCATAAATCAAAACATAATTTATAAAAAAAGTAAGCGGCAGAGATGTAAAAGTAATTAACATTACAATTCGTGTTAATGAAAATGCAGAAATAAATTCTCGAAATACTAAAAATAATAAATATCCAGGCAGCCCTATACTTAATCCATGCAACAATAAAGCTGCATTATGAATAACTGCTGCATTTTCATTTCGAATAAAAAAATGCGGAGCAAGCCAGATGATTATGATGCAGGGCAAAGAAAGCAAAATTGCTAAAACAATACCATTTTGCAAACTAGCAACGATATCATTTTCATCATTCGCACCTTTTGCTCGCGCAATAAAAACCCCAACAGCACTCAAGGTTCCCATGCAAAAAACTAAAATAGTGATAAATATTGCGGTACCTACCGCGCCTGCTGCCAAAGCAGATGGTCCCAGCCACCCCATCATCAAGGTATCAATGAATTGCATCCCTTTTTGAGATAGAAATGCCAACATCAATGGGAGAATAAGAAAAACTGTAGATTTTATTTCGTGAAATTTCGTCATCACAAATTCGTAAATTTATTCAAAAAATATGTTTTCATCATACCAATACCTTTAACTGTTATTTCTCCCCGTATTTCAAAATCATAATCATCTTTCAGCATTAAATAAGTTTGTTCTGTTACTTGAATTTTTCCCGCCACACCATGAGATTCCATACGACTCGCAAGATTGACCGTTTGTCCCCAGACATCATAACTAAATTTTTTAAAACCCACGATGCCTGCTGTAACTGCTCCACTCGCTATTCCTATACGGACCTGATAATTCGTATTATTCTCAACATTAAATTCATCTAATGCTTTTTTCATTGACAATCCCACATCAGCAACAATTTTTGCATGATCTGGATTTGGATCAGGCAATCCTGATACAAGCATATAGGCATCGCCAATTGTTTTAATTTTTTCTGCGCGAGATCTTTCGATAATAATATCAAATCGGGAGAAAATATTATTGAGAAATTGAACAATAGTTTCAGGAGGCATTTTGTTAGAAAATTCTGTAAATCCCACAATATCACAAAATAAGACCGTCGCTTCAAAATTATCTGCAATAGTACGTTCGCCCATTTTTAAACGTTCAGCAATCGTAACAGGTAAAATATTTAATAATAATTGTTCAGTACGTTCTTCAGCACGACGAATATTAGTTGCAACCAAACGTGCTAACAGTATAACTAAACCTAGTGTTAATGCGATTAACAGATAAAGGCGATGGCGCAAATGAACGATAGGTTCAAAAGCTTCTGCAACATTGATTTTAACTAGAATTCCCCAGCCTAGTGAAGGCAGATAATGCCATGCAGCAAGCACAGCCACATTATTTTGATCTATCAGCTTTCCAAATCCAGAGGTCCCCTGCCCTGCATCTTTGAGAATTTTCCCCATCTCAATTTTGTTTAAATAACTCATGGATTCTGAACTTATTTTTTGATGAGAACTGATAAGACCTTCTTGGCCAACAGGCTGAGCCATTAATGTTTCGCCGCTTTTTCCTAAATTTGCTATCGTGGTTAATACTTTTTGAATTTGATAACTTGGCAAAGAAAACACTAAAATTGCACTAATACGACCATGTTCAAAAACAGGTGCGGCCAGATAAAAATGCGGTGTTAATTCATTTTCACCCATTTCAATATCTGAAATTTGTACTGACATTAAAGTATTTGCTTCTTCAAATACCTTAATCAATTGTTTAGAATCTTTTGAAAATTGTTGAATATTTTTTCCGATTGCTTCAGGCGAATTTGTGCTGTACCAGATTTCTCCTTGCGGTGAAACAAGAAAAAGATCTATATACCCCTGAAATGAAATATTTAAATAATATCCTAACTTCTGATTTGCAAGTGGTTGTAAGGCTATTAAATCTCGCAGATTATAATTTTTTTTATATTCTTGTACCAATTCAAAAACTTCAGGACTGAACGCCAATTCATTGATATCTGCTTTACGTTCACTAATATAATTTTCAACTTGATAAATTTTTTCTTGCACAATATGAGATAAGCGTTCTTGTATTTGTTCCAATAAAGTATTTTTTGCAGATTGATAAGTAAAAAAAGTTGCGATTAACAAGGGTAATAATGCAAGCAACAATAACCAGGCTAATAAACTGGAGTGAGAAAACAAACGCTCTAGCGTAACCCTTTTTGTCAGGGTTGATTTGTTTTTTGGTAATTGCCCCATTGTTTTCCCCATCTTTCATATAACTGCTGCAGTAAACGATGCCATTCAGATTTGGATTTAAATGGCGGATAAGGATCAGGTGGAATCGGTTTCGCCGATTCCCAAAGTACTTTAATTTGTCCATCATCTAAAAATTGGCCGATACGCACCATGCGCCACACATGTCTATTAACGGGATCAATATACACAGGGCCTGCGGGCGAGTGTATACTTTGACGCAACATCATATCGCGCACTGCTAACACATTATCAGTTCTCGCGTCTTGCACAGCTTCTGCCCATAATTTTACTCCCGTGTAGGCTGATATCATAGGATCTGTTGTCACACGGTTCTCGCCAAAATTTTCTTTAAATTGCTTAACAAACCTTACATTTTCTGAGTCAGCAACAGTTTCAAAGTAGCCCCAGGCAACATAATTTCCTGCGACATATTTTAGTTTTAAATCTTGGACTTGGTTTTCTCCAATCGCAAATGTTAGCACAGGAATTTTTTGGGGCGTTATGCCAGCTTGATGTAACGCTGCAAAAAAAGGTACATTGCTCGTTCCAATCAATGTATGTAAAATCACTTGAGGTTTCGCGGCTTTGATATGTTTCACAACTTTTGTCATATCTGTTTCACCCAAAGGAAGATAATCTTCGCCGACTATTACACCACCCAAATTTGTAACTTCTGCTTTAATAATTTCGTTTGCGATATGCGGCCAAATATAATCTGACCCCACTAAATAAAACCGATTGCCCAGATGATCTGAAGCCCATTTTATTGCAGGAATAATTTGCTGATTGGGTGCAGCGCCTAAATAAATAATATTAGGAGATTGCTCGAGACCTTCATAAGCCACAGGATAAAGCAATAAATGATTTTCATGTTCAACAACTTCTTTTATCCGTTTACGGCAGGATGAAGTCAAACAAGCTAATAAAACACTTACTTTTTCTTTTTTGATCAAACGAATTGCTTCTTTTTCAAAAACATCATCAGAAGATTTTCCATCTGCAAGCACAATTTCCAGATTTCTATTTAAAATTCCGCCTTCTGCATTGATTTCTTTAACCGCTAAAATTGTGCCTTCAATTAAAGGTCGTTCACTACTCGCTAATTCGCCTGTTTCTGAAAATAATACCCCTATTTTAATCGGGTCTTCTGGATACCACGCAGATTTACTGAGGTAAATAATGATAACAATAATACAAAGCAATATCATAATTGTAATGATTGTTTGTAAAAATTTTCCTATTTTCATCGCTCCCTAATCCCTCACTAATCGTTTTTAGATAATTTAACAAGGAAAATATGTTCCAAACGCTCTTGAAACGAGCAGTGAAGCAGATAAATTTTGTTGCTCTGGATGATTTTTTAAATATTTTACGACGACAGAAGCACCCACGAGCAAATTGTAAGTAGGAGGTAAACAAAAAGAATAATAATTAATGCAATTTTTAGAATTTTTTGCAACTGTTTTAAAGCGCATTTCATTTGCACTCATCAAATATCCTTCGCAAATTCCAGTTTTTGTTCCTAGGATATATTCAGGTTCAGTTTGTGGTTTACCAAATTGGCGATCATGGATGTCCATTGCCAGTTCACAATAGGTCAGTAATTCTTTACCGGTGGCATTGGGCCCGAATCCAACAGCAGCAGATGTCAATAAAAATGAGAGAGAACAAAGAAGATATAAAAATATTTTTTCCATTATTTGTATCCTAAAAGCCTACTAATGCTCATCGTACCTCAAGATACGGGATTTTAACACTCAAGTCGTCTTTTTTTTATCCAAAAATTTTGAACAGGCTCTCAGAGCCTGTTCAAAGGCTCTAAATAATTTTAATTTGAACAGGCTCTTAATAGTTTCTTAATATTGTTTTTGTATCTTGACCAAATTTCATATTTAAAGAGGACTTAAAAAATGGACACACGAAAAACGATCTATGACTGTTATGCTGGTATTCCTGAATTCAAGCCTGTAAGTCTGGTACATTGGGAAACGGAAGAAATTGAAAAACTACTGTTTAAGCTGACAAATGTTAAATTTGAACAAGAATACTTTGAACCTCTATTTCCACGTAACCCTGGAGAAGAAAAGAATGAAAGAGAAAAGAAGATACAAGAAACCATGAGAGAACATAAAGCAGAACATGATGCAAGAGTTGATGCAGTGCGTAAAGTATTAAATGAAAAAAGATTAGACTCCAAAAATAGTCAAGGGAAAGAAATAAAAAAAGAAAATGACGAAGCACAAAAAAACATAATTTTCTTAAAAAATGAAATTTTAAAAATTCTAACTTATAAACATCAACAAATTACAGCGTATTGTTCTTCACAATCATTTAAGAAAGAACAAGCTGAATTTCTTAAGCAGGCTAGTGATAATATAACAATAATGAGCGAATCGTCAAAAAATGAATTGAGCTTAGCTGTTCTGACTGGGATACATAAGCAGTTAAAATTGCAAATGACAAAATGGATGGAAAAAAGTAAAAGCATTCGTGAAAAAATGGTAGAATTTTCTGTACATTTATTAATAAGTGAAATTGTAAGCTTTTCAAATAAATTTAATCATCTCAGTATTAAAACCTTGTTGACAGGAAATTTAGATGAATTTGATAATTTTATTGATGAAATGTATAAATTTATAAAAGGTAAATTTCTTAATCAAGCAAATCAATATCCTACAACTCCAGAGCAACTTCACTTTCTTCAAAGTTTAATAAATATTGGTGAATTCACAATATTTAAAGAATCAATTGAACAACTCAAACAAAACGCATTGGAAAACCCAAAAGAAAATCCCGAAATTTTAAAATTGCGAGAGGAAATTATAAGCGAAGCAACTAAAAGAAAAATACAATTTGAACAATGCCTTAAAAATTCTAATCCTGAAGACAAATCGTGTTTTGAAGAAGCTATACAAGAATTGAATGATATAATTGGTTCAGCAACTCTTACGAATGATTTGAAAATATTGAACGCTCATAAAAAATGTTTAGATGGTACTTTTGACAATTTTGAAGAAACACAAGATCAGCCAGTTCCACCTAAAAATTGTTCTCTTGATACCACCGTCATTTGGAATTTTTTTACTTCAGCAAATGCTACATTTTTTTCAAAACCAAAATCTGCTGCTACAACAGTTACTCAAGCTGCCTTATCTGAACCTGGTCTCGAACTTGGATCGCCTGGGCCAGTAAAATCTATGCGACGATTGTCTGGTAATAGTAATACGTAAGGACATGAAAACTTCATCAGGCTTCTAATACACTGTAAAGTTAATTTTTAATACCTCCTTCCCCTTGCACCGAACTCCACAAAAAGCGTGTGGAGGAAGGGGGACGTTCTAATTTAGCGCATCTGTATCGGAGCGTCCCCCTTCCTCCAAGTGCTCTTCTTGGAGGAAGGGGATAGGGGAAGGAGGTAAAAAAAATATAAAAAATTAACTTTACA
>DATIJV010000019.1:0-17058 GCA_035478255.1 Gammaproteobacteria bacterium | reverse complement strand
CATCCCGCTTGAAAAGCGTCGCGGGATGACGCACTAAAAAAGAACTGCGTGACTGCCTGCCACCGAATATTTTAAGCATTCGAGGCTGTCATGCCATTAATTTAAGTTCGAACGTAATTTTGACCTATTCAACAACGCTATTGTAAAAACATACCCTAATATTTTATAAAATAAAAAACCCGGGAGGCGCTATTGGCTCCGCCCGGGTGTAAATTTTTACATGCGATTAGTTACTACTATTACTCATTCTTCTTTGAGTTTGGCTTTCAGACTTTTCCTTAAGTTCTCGTTCTAAAGCGTCTGAACGAGCCTTAGATGCTGCTTCAGCGTTTTGGTGATCCAGTGCATCTAAACCATCCAGCGGATCTCTTTGTTCTACGGGTTGTAACTTGTCCTCCTCCTCTTTTGTCTTTTTCACCAATAGATTGCCAGATGAGTTGAATATTCCTAAATTATAAATAGCATTATCTGCATTGTTTCGAACTTCTAGCCCGGCTCTCACTTGGCTTTGTTTTTCAACACGCTCCTGCTCTGGGAGGGGGTTACTAAACATGCCTGTTATTGAAGCCAACAATCCTGTATTTTGCTCTGTCATTCTTTCTCGCATAATTTCTTTTGTTCTGTCCGGGATATCCTTTTCTTCTGTTTTTGTGTTTGCTTGAAGCCGCAAGGTTTCGTGAACATCGCTCAGTTTCAGGGAAAGTGCCTGATTTATTTTTTGGCTGAGAGGCCCTTCTTCTTTAAGGGCACCCGCGTGAGGAACAGGTTCCGTTCCAGCTTGGATCAGTGATAGCTCATTCTGGTATCTTTTTTCTGCAGATTCTTTGGTCTCTGGTTTTGTAGCAACAAACTCTTTTTGTAATTTTTTGCGCCGTTCCTGCAATTTCATGGCAATATCTATAAGATTTTCATCTTGCAATGACTGAAAATATAAGTTAAGCACCTTGTGACGAAACTCTAAATCATTTTCTTCCTTTGATTCGGTTTTCTCGCCAATTTTATTGAGAAAGTGATGTGCGGCCCTTAAATTTGCAGTAATAACTTCTTCAACTAAATTCTTTAGACCCTTGCAGTAAGTATCTAAAGCATTGAACGCTGCAATTGGCTGGCCTAATTTATCCATCTGAGAAATTTCCTGCTCGATTTCGCCTGCTAGTTTTCTTAATTTAGCGTATTCTCGATCGACAGCATGAAAGTCTATTCTATTAGTAGAAGTCAGCATTAAACCAATTTTCGTGACATTATCCAGAAGTTTTTTTGCCTCTGTAATCCGGCTTTTGAGGATTTCCTCATATTTTACTTTTTCATCTGCAAGTTTAGCTTGGTCTTCAATTCTTTTTTCGATCTCAGCTTTTAAAGTTACAATGAAACCATGTAGATGCTGTATCGCTGTTTCACCAGAGTTGCAAATTTCCTTCAATTCATCCAAACGGGTATTTTTCACATTTTCTCTATCTACAGAGGGTACAAGAGCTGCTAAATCAAGGATTAGAGCGCTTGCTATTGCAGCTTGTTTTTGAAGTTCATTTTTTTCTTTGGCATTTTGTTTGGCAAGAGCTGTCATTTTATTTATATTGTTGGTATAAAAATTCATTACACTCTCAACAGCGTCATATGTTGTTGCTCCATTGATGGCATTCGTTATATTTTGCACTCGACAGCTAAAAGATTCTTGATCAAGAAATTTAAATAAAGGTTGGTTTGTTTCCATTACCAAAATGATAGCTGAGGCTTTCATGTCCTTAAGGAGTTTCTGCTCTTTTTTGCGCTCTAAAATCGCAGTTTGATCTTTTATAAAATTTGATATTAAATGACCCACTTCAGAAGAAAGTAATTGATTTGGTTGCAACTCTAAGATATCTAACTGGGCGTTTTCTATATCTTCCTGGGCAATCCAAATAAGGTTGTCTAATTCAGCATTAGCTATATCAATTTCAGGTTTGGTACGTAAAGGTTTTAGTGGTTCTAATATGGTATTAGCTTCTTTGCGTAGTTGCTCTGCAACTGTCTTTTTAAGATCTGCTATCCTTTTTTCAGCCTGGAGAATTTGCTCATTAAGCCCTTTTTCTTCTCTCTGATCTTGGTCGATTTTTGCAGTTTCTTCGCTCTCTTTCATTACAGCTATGTATGCTTTAAAATTTATATACGCATTGTATATGATGTGATTTCCGATCTCCGCTTCAGTTTTATTACCCAGATAGGCAAGAAGTTTGTCTAATTGCGCCGGATCATCCGTATTTGCTAGCTGTATTTGTAATTCTTCTAAACGCGCGGTTGTTATTTGATTAACAGGTATTTCTCCATCGAGCATTTCACTCGCTGACATGTCTTTCGATTCTTGATGTAACATAAAATTAACCCTCGTTGTTTTATAATGCTGGTTGTGGTTGATTGAATAGCTTTTTATTATATTCAATGAAGATTAAGAAAATCTTAAAGAAGATCAAAAATTGAACACGTTTGATAGTTTGAAGGAGGGGTTATTAGTGCGGCACTGAATACTTAACTATATGCATTATTAACTTATTGTTAATTTGAGATTTTCTTTTGAAGAAAGGATAGAATCAACATCCTTGCATATTATAATTCTTATTTAAACGATTGAGCTCACCCCGCTGCTGGGTTGCTTCAGTATTGTTCCCTGTTGCGGCATTAAACACGATACGACGCTTGAGTTCTTTACAAACCGCGGCATGATTATTGTCGGCAGTATTTTGCATGAGTGAGCATCCGCTGATAAAAATAGTGAAAGTTGCGATTCCAAAAAAATATTTCATTATTTTTTCCTCCAGTTAGAGCACTTTAACTCAAGCCATATATAATGTCATCCATAGTAACTATTAATTATTAATTATTTAGAGTATCTTTGGAGAAAGCATATTTTTAGTAAATGGAAGAGGAATGGGAAAGAAATCAAAACGTCAAAAAGACAAATTTGCAGAGCGTGAGGCAGAGAAATATGCGCACCCTATTCCGAGCCGTGAATTTATTTTGGAATTTCTCGCAGAACGCGGCCGCCCTGCAACCCTTCGCCAAGTATTGACTGAGCTCGAACTCGATGGGTCCCATGAAAAAGAAGCCATGAAACGCCGCTTGATTGCGATGGCTCGCGATGGTCAGTTAATTGCCAATCGTCGCGGAGCCTATGGCTTGCTGGATAAAATGGATTTAATTTCCGGCCGGGTGGTTGGACATAAAGACGGTTATGGTTTTATTATTCCAGATGATGGCAGCGATGATTTGTTTGTGAATGCGAGACAAATGCGTGCAGCATTTCATGATGATAAAGTATTGGTGCGGGTTTCCCATATCGATCATCGCGGCCGGCGTGAAGGGGCGATCGTCGAAGTGCTTGAACATCATACGCATGAAATCGTTGGGCGTTTGTTATCAGAATCCGGCTCATTTTTCATACAGCCTACCAATGTTCGAATTTCTCAAGACATATTAATTCCACCCGATGCAATCAATGGTGCCAAACCTGGTCAAATGGTCATTGTAGAAATTACAACTCAACCGAGTTCCACCATGCGGCCTGTTGGTAAAGTGAAAGAAATCATGGGCGATCACATGGCTCCCGGGATGGAAATTGATGTGGCAATTCGCAATCACGAATTACCTTATGAATGGCCGGAGGATGTGTTAAAAGAAGCTGCGCATTTTTCAGAAGAGGTATCGTCTGATGCAATACAAAATCGCCTGGATTTGCGTGATTTGCCTTTTGTGACAATTGATGGCGAAGATGCAAAAGACTTTGACGATGCAGTGTATTGTAAAACCCATACAGGTGGTTTTACTTTATATGTAGCCATTGCGGATGTCAGTCATTATGTTCGCCCAAATTCAGCTTTAGATAAAGAAGCATTGAACCGCGGAAATTCAGTCTATTTCCCAGGTCGTGTCATTCCCATGCTGCCTGAAGTTTTATCCAACGGATTATGCTCTCTGAATCCCAATGTCGATCGCCTGGCGATGGTTTGCGAAATGAAAATCAGCAAGAATGGAAAAATTACCCATTATGATTTTTATGAAGCAGTGTTTCGTTCAAAAGCGCGTCTGACTTACAATCAAGTCAATGGCATGGTTGTATTGCAAGATGTATCTTTGCAAAAACAATTCAAAGAAGTTTTACCGCATGTGCAGGAATTATTTACTTTATATCAATTACTGCATAAAACACGTCAAAAACGCGGCTCGATTGACTTTGATTTGCCAGAAACCAAAATTATTTTTGGTGAGAACCGCAAGATTGAGCGTATCGTTGCCCTGGAACGAAATGATGCGCATCGTTTAATTGAAGAATGTATGTTGTGTGCAAATATTTGTGCCGCGCGCTATTTATTAAAACATGAGTGTCCTGGATTGTTTCGTAATCACGAAGGACCTTCGCCTGAAAAACTTCTGGATTTGCGCAAGTTTCTGCAAGAGCATGGATTGACGCTGCCGGGCAAGGCACAACCTTCTCCGCGTGATTATGCGAAATTATTGGAAACCGTTTCAGAGCGTTTAGACGCGCATGTCATCCAGACTGTTTTATTGCGCTCGCTGAGCCAAGCAGTTTATGATCCAGAAAATAAAGGCCATTTTGGATTGGCGTTTGATGAGTACACGCATTTTACTTCACCGATTCGTCGTTATCCTGATTTATTGGTCCATCGTTCTATTCGTCGTGTTTTGCAGAAAAAATTTGTTCCTGGAGAAATCGAACCGATTTATGAAAAATTTGGCGAACATTGCTCGATGACTGAACGGCGTGCGGATGAGGCTACGCGGGAAGCAGTCAATTGGCTAAAATGCGAATATATGCTGGATAAAGTGGGTGAAGAATTTCCTGGTGTTATTTCGAGTGTGACGAGTTTCGGAATTTTTGTAGAGCTAACGGATATTTATGTGGAAGGGTTGGTGCATATCAGTTTGCTGCCGAATGATTATTATCATTTTGATCCGCGCAGGCATGAAATTTATGGCGAACGATCGGGTGTACGTTATGGATTAGGTGACCCGATGAAAGTTAAAGTGGTGCGTGTGGATCTGGATGAAGGAAAAATTGATTTTATACTGGCGGATGAAATGCTGCCAAATGCGCAAAATAAATCAAATAAATCTAAAGGCAAAAAGAAAAAGAATAAGAAGTCTCAGGGATGAACGATAAATCTTTATTATTTGGTTTGCATGCCGTGCAATCTTTATTGTCCACTCATCCTTCGCGTATTGTGCGTTTGATTGCTTTGAAAGAGCGCCATGATAAAAGAATGCAATCATTGCTGGATTTGGCGAGAGAAAATAATATTTCAATCGAATTGGCGCCGCGGCATGAATTGGATCGTTTGTCGCATCATGAAAATCATCAGGGTCTCATTGCATTTTGTGTACCTTCAAAGCGTTATTCGGAAAATGATCTGGATAAAATTTTAGATCAGGTTTCAGGTCCTGTTTTATTGTTAATTTTGGATGGTGTACAAGACCCGCATAATTTGGGCGCGTGTTTGCGCAGTGCCGATGCAGCAGGGGTGCATGCGGTAATTGCGCCGAAAGATAAATCAGCAGGGATGACGCCGACGGTTGCTAAAGTAGCGTCAGGCGCGGCTGATACGGTTCCATTTATTCAAGTGACCAATCTGGCGCGCACCTTGCGGGAGCTGGCTGAAAGGAATATCTGGATTTATGGCGCGGCGGCAGATGCAGAGAAAAGTCTCTATCAGGCAGATTTAACGGGCCCGACGGCTTTGGTGTTGGGTGCGGAGGGGTCGGGGTTACGGCGGCTAACGCGCGAGCATTGTGATAACTTGTTGAATATTCCGATGAAAGGTTCAGTGTCGAGTTTGAATGTGTCGGTCGCGGCAGGGGTATTTTTATTTGAAGCGGTGCGACAGAGGATTTTAATAATATCTTAAGAATTCAAATATAAACTATATGTATAAGTGCTGGCCAACATATAGAGTAAACAGACTATGCAGTCTCACAAGCGCTCCCAACTTAGCACAGATAGCTATCACTTTGTTCTCCGCAAAGAGGATTTGCTTGCCTGCCATAATCCTATATTTAAAGAATTAATTAGAGATAACTATTTAGTCACGAGCAGCAAGGTCCAGTCTGTAGATGAAGGCCTGGCTCAATTAAATGGCGAGGGCTCTCAGCGAGCGAGAAATTTCAGCGGATCGCGTGGTGTGAGGGTGAGCGGGGAAACGCGTGAGTCTTTTTCAGAAGATTTTCTCAAAGAAACATTCCCTGAAGGCCAACATGAACATATTCTGAAGCACTACAGTCAGGGGCCTGACCAGCTTGCGGCTTCATCGCATATGCTTGCTTTTGGCCGGCATGATACGCTTGATCTTACCAAGGATCTTTTTGCCGAAGACAATATATCTGAATTTAAAGAAGGAGTTAATATTTTTCGTGAAGAGAGAATTACTTATTATAAAGTAACGAAATTAGTGGATTTAAATCTTTTGCCCGGCAATGTACATAGTCAGAAAAAGGCTGCAGTTCAAGCTATTTTTAAACCCACTAAAAATGGATATGAATTTGTCAGTCTTGCAACAAATCAACCAGCAATTTTTTATTTATGGAGAGGCCATCGCCAGGAATTGGAAGAACATTGTTTTCTTCTCACGCGGCGGCAGCGTTTTTTGCATCAATGGCGTTCCGTTAGTACAACCCGAAAAATTGCTGCGGGGGTCGCGATACTGGCAGGCGCTGCAGCTATTGTGTTGGGAGTATTCTTTCCGCCTTCTCTGGTTGTGACTATTCCCAGTATCGGGAAATTTGCCTCTGCTTCTTTATTGATTTATGGCGGAACAGGGTTGGCAGGAGCTGCTCTAGCAGGACATACAACGGATATTCTTCTGCCAAAGCAGCATTTTTTGCGAAGATGGCATGAGATGGGCGCAGGGCCTAAAATAGCCGCGGGTATTGCTGTTGTATTAGGTGTGGGGGCGGTGGTTGCGGGAATTCTTTGCCCGCCGAGTTTAGTCGTGACGCTTCCTTTAATCAAATGGACGATGGGTTTGGGTTCGCTGCTCGGTTTTAGCGGCGCAGGGTTAGCAGGTATTACGCTGTTGGGACATGCAACTCATATTCGTGGTACATCTTTACCCGTTAAAAATGGGCAAAAGAATCCGCCTGATACAAAGGAAAAACCACCTTTACCTCGAAGCGCTTCAATTGACACAAATGCTATTAAGAACAAGCTGGGTATTAAGCCTAAGCCTAAGCCTAAGCCTAAGCCAAAGCGTAAAACTGAAAATGAATCGTCAGTTAGTCGATCGTTTGTTGGACTTAAAAATTCTTTTTCTGATTTAACGGGTCCAGAAAGCAGTGATGCAGAGGAAAATCTGGGACTTGACAAAGAAGAGCGTCCGGTTTCAGTTGATGCAGCAAAGAAAGATCCGACACCCGAAGAAGGGACGCGTCAGGTTCCTATTATACTGTCACATTAATTTTTTATACCTCCTTCCCCTTTCCCCTTCCTCCACAAAAAGCGTGTGGAGGAAGGGGGACGCTCCGATACAGATATGCTAAATTAGAACGCCCCCTTCCTCCAAATGAAAAGCGCGTTTAGAGGAAGGGGTACTCTTCGATACAGATGCGCTTAATTAGAGCGTCCCCCTTCCTCTAAACGCGCTTTTCGTTTGGAGGAAGGGGAAAGGGGAAGGAGGTATAAAAAATTAATGTTATTGTGTGATTTTTTAGACATTAAACCGAAAGTGCATCACATCCCCATCTTTCACAATATATTCTTTCCCTTCAAGCCGCCACTTTCCTGCTTCTTTCGCACCGGCTTCGCCGTTATATTTAATGTAATCTTCATATCCAATGACTTCCGCGCGAATAAATCCTTTTTCAAAATCTGTGTGAATGACTCCTGCTGCTTCTGGCGCTGTTGAACCTATGACAACCGTCCATGCGCGTACTTCTTTGACGCCTGCAGTAAAATACGTTTCTAATCCCAATAATTTATATCCCGCATGAATCACACGATCCAGTCCCGGCTCAGTCAAATTTAATTCCGCTAAAAATTCCATCTTTTCTGCATCGTCCAACTCTGCAATTTCTGCTTCAATCGCTGCACACACAGCCACAATACTCGCATTTTCTTTTTCCGCGATTTCTTTTACCTGATCCAGATAAGGATTTTGCGTAAAACCATCTTCTGCTACATTTGCAATGTATAATGTTGGTTTAGCTGTCAAAAATTGAAATGATTTCAAGCGTAATTTTTCTTCCGGCGTCATTGCCAGGCTTCGTACCGGTAAACCTTGATCTAAATGTTTTTGGGTGCGTTCAAGCAATGCGAGTTCTGCTGTTGCAGTTTTGTCGCCGCTTCTCGCCTGTTTTTGTACACGTAAAATTGCGCGGCCAATCGACTCCAAATCTGCAAGCGCTAATTCTGTGTTAATCACATCAATATCATCTTTGGGAGAAATTTTTCCTGCAACATGCACCACATCTGTGTTTTCAAAACAACGCACGACATGGGCGATTGCATCAGTTTCACGAATGTTTGCCAAAAATTTATTTCCTAATCCTTCGCCTTGCGCAGCTCCTTTGACAAGTCCTGCAATATCGACAAACTCCATGGTGGTCGGTAAAATCTTTTCTGGTTTGACGATGGCTGCCAGTTTACTCAGACGAGGATCAGGAACCGGCACAACGCCTACATTCGGTTCAATGGTGCAAAATGGATAATTCGACGCATCTACACCGGCTTTGGTTAAACAGTTAAATAAAGTCGATTTGCCTACGTTCGGCAACCCTACAATTCCGCATTTGATTCCCATTTTATTTCTCTCTTGTGTGTAATTGCTGTATGGCTTTTTGAAAATGTCCGGCTAACAAATCCGGTAAAATTTGTTGAGCTGCATGCAGTGTTTGATCGATTTCTTCCCGTTCGGATTTTTTCGGCGGTTTTAATACATAATTAATGACTTCTTTGCTATCACCCGGATGACCTACGCCAATGCGCAGACGATAAAATTTATTCGAATTGAGATGGCGAATGATATCACGCAAACCATTATGCCCGCCGTGTCCGCCATCAAATTTTAAGCGAATGTCGGAAACGGGCAGGTCAATTTCATCGTGTGCTATTAAAATAGCTTCAGGAGGGATTTTATAATAATTGGCGAGCGCGACAACAGACTGTCCGCTCAAATTCATAAATGTTGTGGGTATTAATAGATGAAAATCGTGCCCGTGTAAACGGGCCATGCCGTGTAATCCGTGGAACTTGGGAGCTGATTTTAAAGTAATGCGGCTGGCTAAAGCTAACTCAGCCACAAACCAGGCACCGGCATTATGTCGGGTATCTTCATAATCGGCCCCAGGATTACCCAAGCCAACAATCAATTGAATTCCCGATGCCAATGCCGGTTCCTCTCTGGTTATTCGTTACCTTTTGTTTCGGCTGCGTTTTCTTCTGCTGCGCCTTCAGCGGATTCTGCTGCTTCGCCTTCTTCCGGTGCTGCTTCAACAACTTCTTCTTCAATGATGCGCGGGATATGGATCGAAACTACGGGTTGATCATGTCCTTCTACACCCTGTGCGAATACAACCAGTTCAACTCCTTTTCCTAATTTTAAATCGGATAAATGAAGTGTTTGGTCAAGCATCATGCCTGAAACATCTACTTCAATAAATTCAGGCAAATCTGCGGGTAAGCAGCTCACTTCAGCATCCGTCATCAAATGCGAAAATACCCCGCCTTCTTTGAGGCCAGGTGCATTTTCTTCACCTGTGAAATGCAAGGGAACACGCATATGTAATTTCTGGTCGGCTCGAACACGCAGGAAATCAACGTGCGCAATACGGGGCTTTGCCGGATCGCGTTGGACATCTTTTAAAATCACTTTTTCAGTATTTTTTCCGATGGTTAAATTTAAGATGTGTGAATAAAATGCTTCGTGCGATAAGGCATGTAATGTTTTGTTATGGTCCAAGGTCAGGGAAACGGATTTTTCACCGCCGCCGTAAACAACTGCTGGAACTTTGTCCGTATGACGCAGGCGGCGGCTCGCACCTTTCCCCACATCCCCACGAACTTCAGCTTCCAATTCGAATTTTATAGCCATCGTATTTCTCCAAAAAATATTAATAAATCATCGCTTGCGACCGGCGATGAGGAGGGCGGATTATAGGGGAAGAAAGTAGAAAAATCAATCAATAAACATTCTGCTCAACGACCCTGCTCCACTGATCCGCCGAATCGCTTCAGCAATCATATGGCTCAGACTGATCGAACGAATCTGCTTGCAATGCTGCACCTTTTTGCTCAACGGAATGGTATCTGTCACGATAATTTCGTCAATCAAAGAAGATTCTATGTTTTGGATCGCTTTTCCAGACAGCACAGGATGTGTGACATATGCTGCGACTTTTGCTGCACCATGCTCTTTTAATGCTTCTACTGCTTTACATAATGTGCCGGCTGTATCCAGAATATCGTCCACAATAATGCAATCCCGATCTGTCACATCACCAATAATATGCATGACTTGCGCTTCATTGGGCTGAGGGCGGCGTTTGTCGATAATTGCCAAATCAGCGCCGGAAATACGTTTTGCTATAGCGCGTGCGCGAATCACGCCTCCGACATCAGGCGATACGACCATAATATCTTTATAACCTTTTGCATAAATGTCTTCTAACATGATCGGCGTGCTGTAAAGATTATCGACCGGCATGTAAAAAAAACCTTGAATCTGATCGGCATGTAAATCAACTGTTACTAAACGGCTAATCCCGACCGACGCCATCATGTCTGCTACAATTTTTGCGGTAATCGGTACGCGGGCGGAGCGGACCCGTCTATCCTGGCGTGCATAACCAAAATACGGAACAACTGCTGTGATGCGTGCAGCAGACGCGCGCCGTAAAGCATCTGCCATGATAATCAATTCCATCAAATTGTCGTTGGTGGGTGCGCAAGTTGACTGGATAATAAAAATATCGCGGCCGCGAACATTTTCCTGAATTTCAATGTTGGTTTCACCGTCGCTAAATCGTCCGATATGGGCTTTGCCTAAGGGCAAATTAAGATGTTCGACAATCCGTTGTGCGAGTTCCTGGCTGGCATTTCCATTGAAAATCATTATCTCAGACACGTTAAATATCCTATGAACTGGAATGAATGGCTGGGGTGCTAGGGATCGAACCTAGGAATGCCGGGATCAAAACCCGGTGCCTTACCGCTTGGCTACACCCCAACAAATTATTGAACTATCAGGTTCCACAGGGCGCTTATTTTGCTTATGGATGGGCCGAGTGTCAACGTTTTATTTTCCACTCATTGACAATAATCTTCACATTCAGCAAAGCATTATTCAGAACCATTTTACCTGGCAAATCTATCTGATTGACTGTGGAATAACGTAAATATTCTATTCTCCAGCCTTGTTGTACGAGAACGGTCAAACGATTGGCGGAATCAAATTGTTTTTCTGCCGGAAGAGAGGGTACAGGTAAACCGCGTATCCAATAATAAAGACTGGAAACCGGCAAGCGCCAGCCGAGCTGTTTTTCGAGCAGAGATTCTGGACTGTCCGATTGGAATTTTTTACCGTCGGATGTTTCAAGCTGAACAGAATGAGGTGATCCTGTTAATTGAATAGACTGAGAGCCGAGTGGCCCCACGAGATTAATGGTGTAATCTTTCGGGTTTTGTGTCCATTGCCAGTTGGCACTCCAGGCATCTTTTGCATTTCGGATTGCAATTAAACCTTTTAAATCCCAGCTTTTTATATTGGATAAAACGGTAACGCGATTTTCTGGAATGGCAGTTTGATTTTGCGTCGGCGCGGATTGTTGATGAGACAGCGAAGTACAGCTTGTTAATTCAAAAAAACAAGCGAGTAATAAAATCCATTTTAAATAAGTTCGCATGAGAACATTGTAGGGTCTGTGTAACGAATGTCAACAGACCCTCCTGCTATAGATTAACTCAGAGTGGTTGTTACGACCGGCGCAGGCGCTGCGCTGGGCGATATCACTACAGGAGTTGGAGCGGGGCCATACGATGCACCGCTGCCCGGTGGAACGGGAGTCGGAGCTGGCGGCGGTCCGTAATGAGCACTGCTTCCTGGTGTCGGTAGAGGTGCTGGTGGTGGTCCGTAATGAGCGCTGCTGCCCGGCGTTGGAACAGGAACCGGCACAGGAACAGGCGTTGGAACAGGAACCGGAACATAATGCGGCCGATGGTGTCTTGGCACAATAATGGGTTCTGGCGGCGGCCCATAATACGCTGCACTGGGTGTGGAGGATACGACCACAGGAGGCGGTGTATCAATATAATCCACATGACAAGCGGCTACAGCAAAAGAGCAGGAAGTGATTGCAAATCCTGCCAGATATTTTTTTAAATTTCTCATGGTTTTTTACCCCGCTGTAATGATGGGAGCACTTTTTGCGGCAGTCCCATAACGAATATAAAGGTTTTTAGTGGGGAGCCCGCCCGGTGTGCAAGTGGGTGCACTGCCGCCTACTGAAATACAAACTTGTGTATCAGGATAGGAAATATCATATGTGATGATACTGCGTGGATCGTTAGCTGGATAAATCGGTAAAAAGGATTGTGTTTGAGAACTGTAAAAGGTAGCTGTAACATTATAAGTTGAATTGGTGAGGTTATAAAGCGTCACATATCCGCTTATTGAGTCACCTAGTTTTCCTGCCGCTTTTTTTGCCGGCATACCATAGTGACCGCCGCTTGCCGCCGCTGCTGTGACTAAAGATGCGGTAAGCGTTGTTGCTAAAATAAATTTAATCAATCTTTTCATAGGTTAAAAACCTCGATTGTATGTTTTTAATGCCATCCATGGAGAAGTGTAAAGATAAAACGCGAGTTAAGCAGGGGAAATTTTAGACAGAAGTCTTATTAATGTCAAAATTTTTTTACCTCCTTCCCCTTTCCCCTTCCTCCACAAAAAGCGTGTGGAGGAAGGGGGACGCTCTAATTTAGCGCATCTATATCGAAGCGTCCCCCTTCCTCCAAGTGTTTTTCTTGGAGGAAGGGGAAAGGGGAAGGAGGTATAAAAAATTAATGTTACAGTATTATTTTCATCCCATTTCACATAAAATACCGAGCTTCATAATCTACAATCCAAGAAACCTATGTCCATCATCGCCTGCGGTATCAACCACAAAACCGCGCAAATTGAATTGCGTGAAAAAATGGTTTTTCCTCAAGAAAAATTAGCCTTATATCTGCAAGATTTATCGCAAAATGAAAACATCCGCGAAGCTGTATTGCTCTCCACCTGCAATCGTTCCGAGCTCTATTGTGATACCGATGATATCCAAAAACTGACTGACTGGTTTTGCCGCCATCACCAATTGGTCCCGGCTGAATTATCTCCCGCGCTCTATTTTTATCGTGATGCAGAAGCCGTCCAGCACATCATGCATGTTGCCTGCGGTCTCGATTCCATGGTGCTTGGCGAATCCCAAATTCTCAGCCAGATGAAAGATGCCTTCTCTGAAAGCTGTGCAGCAGGCACAGTGGGAACTTTATTTAATCGATTATTTCAACAGGTTTTTGCAGTCGCGAAAGAAGTCCGCACGAATACTGCTGTCGGTGCGTGTCCTGTTTCTGTGTCATCAGCAGCTGTCAGTTTTATCAAGGAAAATTTTAAAGGACCTCTGCACGATGCAAATGTGTTATTAATCGGCACAGGCGTGACCATGGATTTAGTCATGCGTCATTTAGGGCCGCTTCAACCTAACGATATCACTATCGTAAATCGCAGTGCAGAAAACGCGAGCCAATTTGCTAAAAAATATCAAGTGAATCAGGCTTCAATGCAGAATTTACCAAACACTTTAGCGAAAGCAGATATTGTAATTTCTGCAACTGGTAGCACTTTGCCGATTATCCAGAAAACGATGTTAGATTCACGCCAAAAACCTATTTTTATTGTGGATATTGCTGTGCCGCGCGATGTGGAAGCGTCTGCTAGAGAATTGAAATTCGTCAAATTATTTTCGATCGATGATTTGAAATCCATTATTCAAAAAAATATGCGCGGCCGTGAACATGCAGCAGATAAAGCGCGTGAAGTCATCAAACAACAGACTGAAGATTTTATGTCATGGCTGCATTCGCTTGATTTGGTTGCAACCACGATTTGTGCTTATCGCAAACAAATTGAAGATTTGTGTGCGAATGAATTATCCAAATCATTGCGGCAATTAAAACGCGGAGAAGATCCTGTTGAAGTGCTTAACTTGTTTGCGCGCGCACTGACGCAAAAATTATTACATACGCCTACTGTGCAATTGCGGCAAGCGGGTTTTGAAGGCCGCATTGAAATACTGCAGTTAGCCCAGCAGTTATTTGCAATTCCTGATTTGGAATTATTATGAAATCTTCTATACAAAAAAAATTACAATCGCTGGTTGAGCGTCACGAAGAATTAGGCGCATTATTAGCTGATGCTGAAATTATTAATCAGCAAAATAAATTTCGCGAATATTCCAAAGAATATGCGCAGCTTGAGCCGGTAGTACAAGCATTTAAACGCTATCAAATTTGTTTAGGCAATATTGAAGGCGCAAAAGATTTATTAAAAGAAAGCGATCCTGAAATGCAGCAGTTGGCAAAACAGGAATTAAAAGAGAATGAAGAATTATTGGCGGCGCTCGAACAGGAATTGCAATTATTATTATTGCCGCGCGATCCACTCGATGACAGCAATATTTTTTTAGAAGTGCGTGCGGGTGCCGGGGGTGATGAAGCTGCAATATTTGCCGGTGATTTGAGCCGCATGTATACCCGTTATGCAGAAAACCGCGGCTGGCAAGTGGAATTAATCAGTGCGAATTCGAGCGAACAAGGCGGTTATAAAGAAATTATTTTGCGTATCATAGGTCAGGGCGCATACTCGGTTTTTAAATTTGAATCGGGCGTGCATCGTGTGCAGCGTGTTCCCGAAACAGAAGCGCAAGGCCGTGTGCACACATCAACTTGTACAATTGCAATTATGCCTGAAGTCGATGAAATTGAGTCAATCGATATTAATCCTGCTGATTTACGTACTGATACATTTCGTGCGTCAGGCGCTGGCGGCCAGCACGTGCAAAAAACGGATTCGGCAATTCGTATTACGCATATTCCGACTGGTACAGTTGTGGAATGTCAGGATGAACGTTCTCAACATAAAAATCGTGCGCGTGCAATGTCATTATTGAAAGCGAAATTGTTAGCGAATGAGCGTGACAAGCAGCACCAGCAACAAGCAGAAACACGCCGAAATCTCGTGGGGACCGGTGATCGGTCGGAACGTATTCGTACTTATAATTTTCCGCAAGGCCGATTAACTGATCATCGCATTAATCTCACACTTTATAAATTACCCGTTATCATGAATGGTGACTTGACTGAAATTGTCAACGCACTGATTCATGAGTATCAAGCAGATCTTTTGGCAGAGCTTGGAGAGAGTTAATGTCATTAACGATTGCAATAGTTTTACACGAAGGGCGTCAGCAATTGTTAGATGTGAGTGATACAGCATTACTCGATGCTGAAATTTTATTGGCAAAAGCATTGAATGTTTCGCGGAGTTTCTTGTTTACATTTCCCGAACGCGTATTAACGCTTGCTGAAAAAAATATTTTTGAAAATTTTATCGAACAACGAAAACAAGCAATTCCTATAGCCTACATTATTGGGCGCAAAGAATTTTGGTCGCTTGATTTGATTGTGACGCGTGATACATTAATTCCACGGCCAGAAACAGAATTGCTGGTTGAGAGGGTGTTGCAAGAAGAGGGAATAGAAAAAATAATTGCGGATTTAGGAACGGGTTCGGGTGCGATTGCGGTTTCAATTGCGCATGAGCGTCCGTTTTGGAAAGTTCATGCGACAGATTTGAGTGTAAAAGCACTGGATGTTGCAAAATTAAATGCAGCGCAATTAAACGTAACGAATGTAATTTTTCATCAGGGAAACTGGATAGAAGCGCTTCCATCTTCAATTAAATTTGATGTAATTGTGAGTAATCCGCCTTATATTGCCGCCGATGCTCCTGATCTTGAAAATTTAAAATTTGAGCCAAAATCAGCATTGGTTGCAAAGAACAATGGCTTGCATGATATCAGTTGTATTATTCGTGCTGCAAAACCGCATTTGAAACCAGGCGGGAAATTGATGCTTGAGCATGGGTGTGAGCAGGCGAGTGAAATCAGAAGAATTTTTGAAAATTTGGGCTATAGTGATAGAAATACCTATCAAGATTTGGCAGGATTGGATCGAATGACGGTAGGGGTAGCTTGATCGGAGTTTCAGCTATAGAATAAGCATACCTCCCTCCGTGAGAGGTTTATTTTAGGAGAGCGCAAAATGGCAACCACAAAAGATATTTTAGAACCTAGTCTGGAAATGTTAGGGATTACCCCTTACAAACCTAAAAAAACAGAAGAATTTATGAGTGCCAAAATGCGCGATCATTTCACTCAGATTTTAACGCTTTTGCGTAAGCAAATTATGGAAGAAGCGGATCGAACTGTGCATCATATGAAAGATGATTTGGTGAATTATGCTGATCCAAATGATAGAGCAAGCCAGGAAGAAGAATTTAGACTGGAATTGCGCGCACGCGATCGTGAGCGGAAACTTCTTAAAAAAATTGAAGAATCTTTGCAGCTGCTGGCGGATAAAGAGTATGGCTATTGCGAAGTATGCGGTGTTGAAATTGGTTTGCGACGATTAGAGGCACGCCCGACTGCAACGCTATGTATTGATTGTAAAATGCTGGATGAAATTCGCGAAAAACAAGGCGGTTAGTTTTATAAGCTTTTCTACGCTGTAACCCTCCTTCCCCTTTCCCCTTCCTCCAATAAAAACACTTGGAGTAAGGGGGACTCTTCGATATAGATGCGCTTAATTAGAGCGTCCCCCTTCCTCTAAACGCGCTTTTCGTTTGGAGGAAGGGGAAAGGGGCACTGCCATTAAGTTAAGCGAAAGCTGATTAGAGCGTCATCCCGGAATTTACTCAGTCTTAATTCGCGCTTTTCGCGAATTTAGAGTGAGTTAATGTCCGGGATCCACCCAAATGATAAGTA
>DATIJV010000018.1:0-3868 GCA_035478255.1 Gammaproteobacteria bacterium | reverse complement strand
AAAGCCTGGATTGCTTCGCCGAAAAGCACGGCTCGCAATGACGGCTCTTCTCATATTAAAACGAGGCCACACCTTTGTGAACAACGGAAGGTTAATCCGAAACCTTCGGCATAATTTTTACTGTCTCTGCATGAATCAAATCTAAAAAAATCAAAATTGCAAGCTGCTCTCTTTCGCGCAGCTTTTCAAACGAAATGTCTTCAAACATCATTTTTGCATGAGGTTCCAATATTCCTACAAAAATAAAATCTTCAATCTGTCGCAATGCATTTTCCCATTCAGGATTTTTAGTCAATTTTGTCATGGCCTGATCGATGGGAATTTTCAAAAAACTCAATAAAAATGCTAACAGTCCTTTATCCTCTTGCACCATCAATCCCACAAAACGTTTACAATCATCGAAATTTCCCCATTCTTTCCATGCATAAAGAATTTCAATTAATTTAGGATGCTCTGCCAAACGACCAATTTCAGACCAGTAAATTATTTTACTCACTGTCAATTTTTTTAAAACATCTAACTGGTCAAGACTAAAATCATGTTCTTCGGATGGAATCTGTTGATCCGATTCAAATATTTCTGAGGTTTGCATACGCAATTCATGAATGAAAATAAATAAACTCATCGTAGATTTTTTTATCGCATCGCGAAAAATCGCAAAACGTTCTTCATTAGAATGATAGCGAGCGAATAATTGATGTGTTATACGATGTACACGCATAGGTGTGTTAAAGCTTAAGGGATTATTTTCACCTTCAGGAAACAAATCTGCGCTATCCAATAAAGTTTCTATCACGTTGGGTATATTTTTTTTATCAATTTTATTGACTGCAAAGCTATCCAGCAAATCCAAAAATTGCAAAATGCGCTCGTCTTTATTTAAACGAAGAATAGTTTGAGAAAATGCCTCAACATCGTTTGTTAAGCGTAATAAAGCGCTTATTTCAGGCTCTGACATATACCCGCTGGGTAATGATAATCTAAAATAAATATCAAACACATCCGCGCTGCAAATGCGTCGATCACGGCGCGCCAAATCTTCTGAATGATAAAATGGTACTTGTGTCTGATAAATATTTCTTAAGCGAGGAAATAATCGTATTAATAATTGCAGCAAACATTCAGGAGAAATATCTTTAGCTCGGTTGATAATTTCATCGCAGCGTAATTTGTCTTCCGCTAACGTATCTTGATCTGTTTCAAATACATTACTGATAAAATCAGTAAACAAATCCTTGTTATCGCGAATGCCTGCATAAACTCTCGGCGAAAACACAGCCAATGTGGTAATTGCAAAAAAATCGACGGGATTCACCAATTCTTTAACGCGAGAAAAACTAAAACTCAAAGTATTCACATAATGAGTAATGTCACGGCAATTTTTGAAAAAATATTTTATAGTTGAATAATAAAGATCAGCCCAATGGCTTTTGTCCCAGCTATTTTCTGGTATGATTTTAACAATTTGATACAAACGATCTAATAAAATATTTTCCAGGTCTTGCTTGGAAATTTCTGGTATATTAAAAGGTAATTGTACGATTTTTTCCAGATATTCCACGCCGCCATGTCCATAAATATTATTCATTGCATGAATGATATGTTTTTTATCCATGGATAAAACATATACGGTATTCGCATAATCTCCCATTGACTTCACAATTTGAAAAATTTGCTTGATTTCACCATCTTCAATTTGCGCGATATTATCGATAAAAATAATGATTTTATGTTTTTGCTGCGATAATATTTCATTTAATTCTGCTTTAACATGCGTTAAATCTCGCCCAGATTCCCAGCCAAATGCTTCTTCTTTGGTGGCGTGAGGTTTTATCATTTTTTTTATGACGGAATGTTTAGGACGAAATGCCCGCGGTACAGGTTTATGCGTAAAAAATGAAACGTACAATTCAAGTAATTCAATGATTCTGTCAGAATTTTCAACGAAAGGTGAGCGTTGAATCTCAGACGATAAGCGGCGAAAAAAGCTATAAATTAATTGTTGCTGTCCTGAATAACTCCATGGACTGAAATTTAAAATGACAGGTTTATCAATATCCAGCATATTGCCGGCGGCAAGACGCAATTCCTCTAACGTGAGATTAATAATGGAAGTTTTGCCTGTGCCCCAACTGCCGTATAAACCAATCACCAGGCTTTCAGGATTTTGATGATCGAGAATGCAGCGCGCCAGATATTTTGCAAATACAGACCGGCCAAGTCGATCTTGTTCGCTTTTTGTAATGGGTCGATCGGCGTCAAACACGTGTCATTCCTCGTTAAGGGTGCAGATGTATGAGCATTAAGATAATTATATCAGTTTTGCTGCTAAGCAATAATTATCTGTTTTTATTAATTAATTTTAGAGAAAATTGCAATAAAAATAAAAAAACACCGACTCCGAATGCAATACAGGCATAATAAAAAAACGCTGTACGATAAATGGGTATTTGTGCGAGAGGATTTGAAGCATCATCGGGGATACTAGAAATTTTCGCGAGCAGCCCGCCGAACTGCCCGCCAAATCCTAGCGTCGCAAACCAGATTCCCATCATCATGCCTGTATATCGTGCAGGTGTAAGAGAGGTAACTGCTGCTAAACCAATCGGTGAAAGCAATAATTCTCCCATGGTAATTAAAAAATATGACAGCACAATCCAGAGAGGATTAACCAAATGATTTTCATTAAGAAAAAAAGTACTCATTGTTAATGCTAAAAAACCCATGCCCACAAAAAAAATTGCGAGAATAAATTTTGAAAATGGCGAGGGATTTTTTTGATTGCGGCTTAATGTTTGCCAAACTCCAGCAAACATGGGTCCCAGTAAAATTATAAATATGCTTTCTAATGTATAGAACCACGTGGTTGCGATATGAATGCCAAAAATATCTTTATCAATTAATCGATCAATAAATAAATTGACTGAAAAAAATATTTGCCAAAACAGCATCCAGAAAATGACAGAAGAAATAATCAAAACATTTAAAGTCAGCAAATTTTTTCGATCTTCTATGTTTTGTTTAAAGGCTAAAATAAAAATAAAAAATAATAAAAATATTCCAACAAGAGGTAAAAGCCATTTTCCGATTAAATGATTTTTTAAGAAAAAACTCACGAGAATAATAGTGATCAAACAATAAAATAAAATCCATTTTTTTTGAAAAAATCGCGATGGATTTTTTAATAAATGTGCGGTTGAATTAGGAATATTTCCCCATTTTACTCCTGCCAAAAAAATGCCGATTCCGGCGAGCAAGCCAATACTGCTTAGTGCAAAAACAATGTGCCAGCCAAAATAATGTTGAATTGTTCCCGATGCGCCAGAAAGCAAAGCGCCCAAATTAATGCCGATATAAAAAAGTATGAAGCCAGTTTCACGTTTGGTATCGCCAGGCGCATAAAGAGCACCTAACAGGCATGAAATATTGGGTTTAAATAGACCATTTCCCACAACGATAGTTGCGAGTCCCGTATAAAATAACGAAGGAATTAATGTGGCGAGCGTTGCATAGCCCGCACTTAAAAAGATTCCACCCAAAATAATAGATAATTTAAATCCCAGTAATTTATCTGCAATCAGACCACCAATCATGGGCGCGATATAAGCGAGAGAAGTAAAAATACCGGCTATTGTGTAACTTTGATCATCGGAAAACCCAAAAGCTTTTGTCATGTATAAAACTAACATGCCTTGTACAGTGTAAAAACCGTAACGTTCCCAAAGTTCGGTCAGAAATAAAAAAGGCAGTGCTTTGGGGTGACGAGACATGAGAATTCCTTTTTCTAGTACACTGTAAAGTTGCTCTGTCATCCCGGAATTTAGTAGCGCTTAATTCGCGCTTTTTGCGAATTTAGCGCTACTTAATG
>DATIJV010000017.1:0-11948 GCA_035478255.1 Gammaproteobacteria bacterium | reverse complement strand
GCGTGGTGAACCAGGCTGCAGTTGCAGAATTGCAGAAACGCCATATTTTAAAAAAAGGCGATTGGGTCATTTTGACGAAAGGTGATTTGATGGGCGTGCATGGTAAAACGAACGCGATGAAAATTATTGCAGTTTAATCGTCATTGACAATTATTTAGCAATAATTTAAGATTATGGCCATTTAATACTCTAAAAACGAGGCTTTTAAAATGGCGGCATCAGGCTCAGCTTTTCCGAAAAAAGAAGAATCTAAACAAGAAGTTACCTACTTAAAATCGCGACTGGAAACACTCTGTTCCGACACCATGCAGCAGATTTTTAGACCTATGAATGATTTTAAAGACCAGGCACATCTGGCTAGCACGAACAAATGTTTTTACAATTTTTTTCAGCCCAGAATTTTAAATGGGATTATTTCGCAACCTTCCACTCATCAGCAATTTTTGGTTAATAAATTATTAAATTGTCTCTTGGAAAACCCGAGAGACCTCTGCTTTATCGAAGAGCAACTTGAAAAAAATTCTGCTTTATTTTTGCTGGAAGGCTCTGTAGGCATTCCTATTAATAGTAATAGTAGCGGCAATACAATAGAGGATTTACCATTTAAGGGCTCGCCATATCAACTAACAATACTCCAGCATGATGTACACACGGCTCAGACTATCCAGAAAAATTTATGCCAATCACCGCAACATAGGGAAAAAATAAAAAAACAGTTAAAAAGATTTTTTCCGGAAGGGTATGAAGCAACAAAAATAATAAAATCAAGCGAGAATAAAGAAGTGCTTCTTGAAATAGTTAAAGAAATTGTTGCTTCAAAAGCATCAGACGCGGAAACTCTCATGAAAGATTGCGCGAAACTTTCGGAAATTTTAAATAACTATCTGTTCTCTAACTTAGATGAATCCTGCATCTTTTCTATTAACTTATTTTTAGATGTCCTTGAGCTTTGCACAGATGAAAAACGACTTGAAGCTTTCAATTACAATGCTGATCATTATAAAGCTCGATACTTTATGGCACATGCTCTTTCGCTTATTTCGTTTTTTGTACCTTCTGTTTATAAACGCACAGGCAGTTTTCGATATGCGCTTTGCGGCGATATAAGTCGACTTCCCTTATTGAAAACAGAAGTTGCCGAAACAGAGAATCTCTTAACTCAGTTGATACTGGATGGCGAATCGCCTGCTCCAAATCAAGTCTTACCTTCGCAAATGTCGAACAATTAATCCATACAAATTGGCAACATGATTAACAATTTGTTATAATGGAAATTAAATTTTCAGGATAAGTTTATGGAAAATCCGGCCCTGCCTCATTATTCTGACATCGCAGACTTGCTCAAAGCCGCACAATCCAGTTTTCATCCAGCCGAAGTCCACGGTCTTTTTTGTGGCTATATTTGCGCAACTTCTGGCAAAAATAATCAAAATTTTGCGAAATCTATATTGGGCAAAAACAAAAATTCCGAATTCTACGAATTATTACAACAACTTTACGAAATCAGTTATCATCAAATGAGCGAGTTCTCTTTTGAATTTGCTTTACTGCTTCCAGATGACAGCAGCGATATTAATACACGTACTGAAGCGCTCAGTTTATGGTGTCAGGGTTTTTTGACAGGACTGGAACAATCCAAAGTTCCAATTCAAAATCGTGAAGAAAGCGACGTCACCGAAACAATCAATGATTTGATTGAAATAGCACAAGTGAATTACGGCGACATCGCTGAAAATGAAGAAGACGAAACTGCCTGGTTTGAATTAGTAGAATATGTTCGCTTAGGTGTGCTGATGATTTTTCAGGATTTAAAGACAACACAAAATTCAGATGAAAATAATCAACTTCATTAGGACAAGTATGATTGAATTCTCGAAGCGTCGGAAAAAATTAATGCAGCAAATTGGGCCGGATAGCATCGCCATTTTACCTGCTGCACCAGCGGTTGCGCGAAATCATTATCATGAATACCCTTATCGGCAAAACAGTGATTTTTTTTATTTGACGGGCTTCAATGAACCTGAAGCAGTCATGCTGCTTGCGCCCAAAAGAAAAAATGGTGAATTCATTTTATTGAATCGCGTGAAAGATCGCGACAAAGAAATCTGGGATGGTTATCGCGCGGGGCAACAAGGCGCGTGTAAAGATTTTGGCGCGAACGAAGCATTTCCAATTCAGGAATTAGAAAAAAAATTACCTGAATTATTTGCAGGTCGTGAAAAAATTTACTGTGCATTAGGCGTATCAACCGCATTTGATAAAATTATCTTAAATGCGGTGAATGATGTGCGAGCACAAACCCGCAGCGGTCTGCAAACACCATTAGCATTTGTCGACATCCGACCAATCATTCATGAAATGCGCTTAATCAAAAGCCCTCTGGAAATCGCGTTAATGCGCAAAGCTGCTGAAATCAGTGCGGATGCGCATGTTCGTGCGATGAAATTTTGCAAACCCGGCATGTATGAATATCAATTGGAAGCGGAAATTTTTCATGAATTTCAACGTCAGGGTGCACGTCACCATGCTTACACACCCATCATTGGCAGTGGCGCAAATTCATGCATTTTGCATTACATCACCAATGATCAAATCATCCAAAAGCACGGCCTGGTTTTGATCGATGCGGGCGCAGAATATCAATATTACGCATCTGATGTGACTCGTACTTTTCCTGCGAATGGACGTTTTAGCGAGGAACAACGCGCAATTTATGAAATTGTTTTGGAAGCACAATTAGCCGGAATCAAAGCAATCAAACCTGGAGTACCGTGGAACCAAATCGATATCATCACAAATAAAATTATCACACAAGGCTTGATTGATGTGGGTCTGCTCAAAGGAAGACTCGATCATTTAATCGAAAAACAGGCTTATTTTCCGTTTTATATGCATCGTTCAGGACACTGGCTGGGATTGGATACGCATGATGCGGGAACGTATAAAATGAATGATAAATGGCGAAAACTTGAAGCTGGAATGGTGCGGACAGTTGAGCCAGGTCTTTATATTTCATCCGATATCCCGGGCGTGCATAAACGCTGGCATCATATCGGCGTGCGAATTGAAGATGATATTCTAGTCACGAAAAATGGCCATGATGTATTGAGTCATGGCGCGCCTAAAAAAATCGATGAAATAGAAAGGCTAATGAAAAAATAATGAAATATGATATTGCAATTGTGGGCGGCGGAATGGTCGGCGCAGCGTTGGCAGTTTCGCTTCAAAATTCAGAATTACGAATTGTATTGATTGATGCGGCGACGTCACATGCAAACGATCATCGATTGATTGCTTTAAATTATGCGAGTGTTTTATTTTTTAAAAAATTAAATTTGTGGGCGGACCTGGCTCCGCATGCTGAAGCGATTAATGAAGTGCATGTTTCCAATCGCGGATATTTTGGAACAACACGCTTGACTGCGAAAGAAATGCATATCGATCATTTAGGTTATGTTGTTCCCGCAAAAAAAATTAATTTGGCGCTCTATGAAAAACTTGCTGAATTATCGCATGTTAAGATTTTATATGGAACAAAAGTCACCGAGCTTTCGCAAGATCCAAATGAAGTTGAATTCACAATTCAAAATCAGGCGGAAGAAAAATCTCTTCAAGCATCGTTTCTGGTTGCGGCAGATGGAACATTCTCAACAGTACGCGAATTATTGCATATTCCAACCGAAATGATTGATTATCAGCAAAAAGCGTTAGTCACTATCACTGAATTGCTGCGTGGTCATCATCATATTGCCTATGAACGTTTTTTAACGAATGGCGCAATCGCGATGCTGCCTTTAACTCGGCAACGTGCTGCGACCATCTGGTCAGGAGATGAAAAATATATTGATGAATTATTAAAACTTTCAGATGAAGATTTTTTGAAAAAATTACAAGAACATTTTGGTTATCGATTAGGAAAATTCATTAAAACACAACAACGTTTTTCTTATCCATTAAAATTCATCAAAGCGAAACAACAAGTCAAAAATCGGGTAATATTAATTGGCAATGCTGCACATACGGTGCATCCGATTGCAGCGCAAGGTTTGAATGTAGCACTTTCTGAAGTTAATTTATTAGCAAATCACTTCAATGAGAAAACTCAAGCTTTATTCACAGAACTGCCAAAAATTCCCATGCAGAAAAGCGTCAATCTTTCGCATCGATTAACACAACTTTTTTCTGCGGATTTTTTTGTGATAAATGCAGCACGGCAATTGGGAATGATAGGATTGGATATTTGTCTGCCGGTGAAAAAGCGGTTTGGGAAGCAGACATTGGGTTTGTTATAACAGGATATGGTTTACATAAGTTAAAAGGCGACCGAAAAAATTGTTGGTCGATTATTGTAAATGGTAATTGGCGTCTTACATTTGAATTTTATAATGGTGACGCATATTTAGTTAATTATGAGGATTATCACTAATGACTAGACAACATAACCCGCCACACCCGGGAGAATTTATAAAAGAAACTTATATTGATCCATTAAACATAAGTTTAAGGAAGGCAGCAATGGATTTAGATGTTGCACCATCGACTTTTTCACGCCTTATTAAAGGCAAAGCTGATTTGTCTCCAGAAATGGCATTAAGACTTTCTAAAGCATTTGGTAGAACACCAGAAAGTTGGATGCAAATGCAAACAAATTACGAACTTTGGAAAGCAAGAAAAACTATTAAATTAAATCGCGTTCATGTTATCTATCATGAACAAGCAAGTTAAATCAAAACGGCTGTGCTTACAAAAGTGTGAGAGATTGAAAACATCCCGATAGGGATTTTTTTGGCCATACCTCATAAGGTATACCCACATAATTTATACAGCAGCCGCGCACCCACATTGGCATCCCATTCTGTGTCAATATCCTTTTCACCCAACGATACTTCACACAAATCGAATCCAATAATTTTTTTACCCGAACGCATAACTTTTTTTAGCAAATAAAGCGCTTCGTTATAATCCAGCCCGCCCGGCACAGGTGTTCCTGTGTTCGGACAAAAACGCGGATCCAGGCCGTCAATATCAAATGAAACATAAACTTCACTCGATAAATGACTCACAATTTCATCACAAATCGCAGAAAACATTTTGCCATTCATTTTTTTCTCAATCATTTCTGCATCAAAAAAAGTAACAATCCGCGAAGAATTTTCCTGAATAAATTTTAATTCATCTTCACAAAAATCTCTTATACCAACTTGTACAAGTTTTTTGAGCGTTGTTTTAGAAATAACATTATGCATGATAGACGCATGAGAATCTTCAAAACCTTCATATGCTTTTCGAAGATCTGCGTGCGCATCAAAGTGCAATATACTCATATTGGGATAATGCTCTAAAAAAGCTTTAATTGCGCCAAATGGCGATGAATGATCGCCTCCAATCAAACCCATTAACTTCCCTGCTGCGAGTAATTTTTTTGTTTCCTGATAAACAAAGTCATTCACTTTGTCACTGTATGAATTAACGATTTCTGTCATGTGATTTTGTGCCGCAGATTTCGCTTCATGGTTCCATTTTTTTAGCATGGAAGATTCAGGAGACATTGCAATTCCGGCTTCAAAAAAATTTCCCAGTTCAAAATCAAACAAATCAATTTGTTTACTCGCTTGAAAAATCGCTTGAGGAGCACGCGATGTGCCGCCGCCATAAGACGTCGTCGCTTCCCATGGCACAGGCAGCAAAACCAGCTTTGCCTCTTCAACATGATAAGGCAGTCCAAAAATTCCAGAATCTTTCGCAGCAGCTTCATTTGGATTAAAAATTGCAGCCATGTCATTCCTCAAAATATGTGTAACCGCTTAAACCAACGGTTAAATCATTTAAAAACTCATCGGATTCGACCGCCGACAAATTAGCATTTTCCAATTTTTTCTTATAAGAATTTAATAAATTTTTTGTATCAAAATCGACATAACGCAAAACGGATTCGACCGTATCGCCTTCCCGCGCATGGGATAATTCGTATTTTCCACTCGAGGTCAATGCCACATGGACCGAATGCGTGTCGCCAAATAAATTATGCAAATCACCGAGAATTTCTTGATACGCGCCTACCATAAAAATACCCAATAGATAGGGTTTATTGGGATCATAGGGAACTAAAGGTAATGTTGTTTCCAATCCATAATTGTTCACGTACATATTGACTCGGCCATCGGAATCACACGTAATATCATGCAAAACGCCGCGCTGTGTGGGACGCTGGTCTAATCCTGAAAGCGGCATAATAGGGAAAACCTGATTAATCGCCCATGCATCCGGCAAGGATTGAAAAAGTGAAAAGTTGCAAACGATTTTATTCGCTAATTTTTCATTTAATTCATCGAGCACTTCCCGATGCGCACGCGCTGCAGGTTTTAAAACATCCCGCAATTTATAGCATGTCGCGAAATAAACTTGCTCTGCATAAGCACGCTCTTTTAAATCCATTAAACCATGAATATACATGGTGTTGACTTCAGACATCCAGTGACAGACATCGTGATAAAATTCCAATGCTGAACTTTCAGTCAAGCTCACCAAACTATTCCATAAATTATGAATGATTGGTTTTGCATCTTTTTCAGGCGCTTTTAAATCCCGAATTTCGCAGGCAGGTTCAGTTGAAATAACATCCGTAATTAACATCGCATGATGCGCAGTGATCGCACGTCCTGATTCTGTGACAATATGAGGATGCGGCAAGTGATGCTGTTCGCAAATTTCTGCGAGTGTATAAACGATGTTATTCGCATATTCCTGCACGCTGTAATTCATCGAACAAAAATTGCGTGAACGCGTTCCTTCGTAATCAACACCGAGCCCACCGCCAACATCAATCGTGTCGATGGGCGCGCCTAATTCCCGCAGTGCCGCATAATAACGCGAAGCTTCATGCATGCCGCGTTGAATATCTGAAATATTTGCGACTTGCGAACCCAAATGAGAATGAATGACACGCAGCCAGTGCAAGCGGTTTTTTTCGCGCAACAATTCAATTATTTGCAATAATTGTGGAGCTGAAAAACCAAATTTTGCTTTTTCACCGCCCGAATCTTGCCATTTTCCTTCAGCAATTGAAGAGAGTCTCGCCCGCACACCGAGAATAGGCTGAACTCCCATTTTTTCACTTTCTTCCAGCACTAAAGCCACTTCGTGCATTTTTTCCAGAATAATAAAAACCTGATGTCCTATTCGCTGGCCAATCAGCGCGAGACGAATAAATTCACGATCTTTGTAACCATTACAAATAATCACGGAACGGTGTGTAGCCGAAACCGCTAATGCAGCTAACAACTCAGGCTTGCTGCCGGATTCAATTCCGACACTCACTTGATCATTTTGTAAAATGGATTCGACGACATGCCGCTGTTGATTGACTTTAATTGGATAAGCACTGATATAATTTGCGCGATAATCATGATCTTTAATCGCTTTTGCAAAAGCATCATGCAAAGTTTGAATGCGCTGATGCAAAATATCTGTAAAACGCACCAGCACGGGAAATGATGTGCCGGAATTTTTGATGGTTTCTGCGAGCTCACATAAATCAATACTCGCCTGATCGCGAGACGCATGGGGAAACGCTTGTAATGTGCCGCGTTCGCCGATATCAAAAAAACCATCGCTCCATTGCAAAATATGATAAATATCTCGGGCTTGTTGAATAGACCAATCGCTCATGAGAACACCTCTTCCAGGATTATTCAGGCTATTGCTGGCGCTTCAACAAAAAACTGGCTGTATTCGCGCGCTTTTCGTGTGCGCCACGCGCCTTTTCCATAGGCATAACCCACAATCATCGGCAGCGCAATAGTTGCTTCACAAAAAACCATTTGCTCATGCACGACCGAAACTTTTCCCCATGAGCACGCTTCGCGCAAAGTCGAACCTGACAAACCTCCATCGCGTTCATCCGCCACGGTAATTTGCACAGCATATTTATGCAATGGAACATCCGCCCCCAATAATTCAGCAGCAACCACAACATCCTGAGCGAAATTTTTCGGGACCCCTCCGCCTACCATCAAAAGACCCGTGTCATTCGCGGCAATTTTTAATTGTGTTAATTCACGGAAATCTTTTACAGAATCTATTGCGACATGCCTGTCTGGATTGGCAACCTGATGCATGACCAAACCAAAACCCGCGCTGCAATCACTGAAAGCAGGCACAAAAATAGGAATATTTTTTTGATAGGCACGAAAAACAATAGAATCCTTATTTTTACCGTGTTTTTCAAGATAACGTCCCATTTCCTGAATAAATTCACGCGAAGAATAAGCGCGCGGCGCTATGGAATTTGCAATACTGCAAATAGTGTTATCGCAAATACGCAATTCATCTTCATCAATCAGGGTATCGTAAATTCGATCAATCGCAAGCGCTTGCAATTTTGTGTCTTCCATCAAAGGGGACCCCTGATAATGCTTAAATCCCAGCGCTTCAAAAAAATCCTGATCAACAATATTGGCGCCGGTTGATACGATCATATCAACCATATTATTTTCAATCATGTCGAGAATTACTTTTTTTAATCCTGCGCTCACCAGAGACCCAGCCAAACATAAAATTACGCCACATTTGTTATCGCTTAACATTTGATGATAAATTTCTGCTGCCCGCGATAAATTTCGCGCTTGAAACGCAGTGCCTTTCATCGCATCTACAAGTTTCACTAAATCAAATTGTTTGATATCTAAATGATTCACTTCAGTGGTCAGTAATTCATTTTTGGCTTTATCCATCAAGGGCCCCTCCGAAAGTTAAAAAATACGCGATAATGCAATTCAGTTAAGCCCAGCATTATGAGTTTTTTTCTGGGATACGCAAGGATTTTTTATTTGAAGAACCAGGGGGAAATAGCTATAATTATTTTTTTTCGTTACTCTCTAAAGGTCAAACCCATGATTACCCTGTCTGATGATTCATTTGAAAATGAAGTGATTAAATCCAGCATTCCTGTTCTTGTCGATTTTTGGGCGCAATGGTGCGGCCCTTGCAAGGCAATTTCTCCTATCCTGGAAGAACTTGCGCAAAAATATGAAGGTAAAATCAAGTTTGCCAAACTTGATGTCGATAACAACCCGGCAACACCTCCCAAATTTGGCGTGCGCGGCATTCCTACCTTAATTCTGTTCAAAGATGGACAAGTTAAAGCTACCCAGGTCGGGTTATTATCTAAAAACGATCTTGCCGGATTTCTCGATAGCAACCTGTAAGATGTTAATAATAGCTAAAAATGATTAATTCGAAAGAGGCTAGTGCTCCATCAACTAAGTTTTTCCGAATATTGCGCTCAGATTGCAAGTAATTTAAGCGTTTTGATTGAGAAAAAACGCAGGCGTACTTGCTTTGTACGTCGAGTTTTTTCGATTGAAAAACGCTTAAAGGACGACGCAATATGAGATGCAAGATTCGGAAAAATTTAGTTGACGGAGCACTAGCTATTAGGTAAATTTCATGATACTTTTACCGTCGTAGATAACCTCGTTTTAGAGCCTATCGAAACATAAAATCAAGTTGTGAATAACTCTAATTAACGCCCTAAATGGGTTTAATTTTGAAATAATTTACAACAAAATCCCAAAATTCAATTGAAATAACATCTAAACAGGCAAAACAATATTATGAATCTAACTGAACTTAAGAAAAAAAGTGCCGCAGAGCTCATTCAATTATCCGACGAATATGGCTTGGAAAACATGGCACGCTCACGCAAACAAGACATTATCTTCGCCATTTTAAAAGCGCACGCGAAACGTGGAGAAGATATTTATGGCGACGGTGTTTTGGAAATTCTTCAGGATGGCTTCGGGTTTTTACGCTCGGCTGAAGGATCCTACCTTGCCGGGCCTGATGATATTTATGTTTCACCCAGCCAGATTCGCCGCTTCAATTTACGCACCGGTGATACGATTTCTGGAAAAATTCGCCCGCCCAAAGAAGGTGAACGCTATTTCGCTTTATTAAAAGTCGATCACATTAATTTTGATGTACCTGAAAACGCTAAAAACAAGGTCCTTTTTGAAAATCTTACGCCCTTATTTGCGAATGAACGTCTCAAAATGGAATGCGGTAATGGCAGCACAGAAGATATTACTGCCCGCATTATTGACCTGGCAGCGCCTATCGGAAAAGGTCAGCGCGGCCTGATTGTATCACCGCCTAAAGCAGGCAAAACCATGATGCTGCAAAATATCGCGCATTCCATTTCACAAAATCATCCCGATTGCTATTTGATGGTTTTATTGATTGACGAGCGCCCAGAAGAAGTGACTGAAATGACGCGCTCTGTTCGTGGTGAAGTCATCGCCAGCACATTTGATGAACCGGCAAACCGCCACGTTCAGGTAGCGGAAATGGTCATTGAAAAAGCAAAACGTCTGGTTGAACATAAACGTGACGTGGTTATTTTGCTGGATTCTATTACTCGTCTAGCACGGGCTTATAACACAGTTGTACCGGCTTCCGGGAAAGTTCTGACAGGCGGTGTGGATGCAAACGCCTTGCAGCGTCCAAAACGCTTCTTTGGTGCGGCACGTAATATTGAAGAAGGCGGCAGTTTGACAATTATTGCCACATCATTAATTGAAACTGGATCCAAAATGGATGATGTGATCTATGAAGAATTCAAGGGTACAGGCAACATGGAAATCCATCTGGATCGCCGTATTGCTGAACGACGTATTTATCCTGCTATCAATATCAATAGATCGGGTACACGCCGTGAGGAATTAATTACGAAACCCGACGAAATGCAAAAAATGTGGATTCTTCGCAAGCTGCTACAGCCGATGGAAGACCTCGCTGCGATTGAATTTATCATTGACCGGTTGAAATCGACCAAGACGAATGAAGACTTTTTTGATGCGATGAAGAGATAATTATTTTAAGAGGACGCATGAACCACTGGCTATTCAAATCCGAGCCTGAGACATTCAGTATTGATGCTTTAGCCCGCAAACCCAAACAAACCGAACACTGGGACGGCGTCCGAAATTATCAAGCACGCAATATGCTCCGCGACCAAATTAAAGTTGGCGACAAAGCTTTTTTTTACCATTCAAATTGCCAGCCTCCGGGAATTGTGGGAACCATTGAAATCGTAAAAGCCGGTTACCCTGATTTCACGGCTTTTGATCCTGAATCCAAATATTACGATCCAGGTTCTTCTCTTGATCAGCCGCGCTGGTTTATGGTAGACATTAAGTTTGTGAAAAAATTTAAACATATGATCACTCTCGAAGAATTAAAAAACCATTCGGGATTGAAAAATATGCCCGTTACACGAAAGGGCAATCGGCTTTCCATTACCCCCGTCACAACAAAAGAATGGGAAATTATTTTGGATATGGCTTCATAAGATAAGAGGAACAATCATGAAAAACTACACGACACAAATGACAGAAGGGCTTTCAAAATTACTCGCAGATACCTATACACTTTATCTAAAAACACAAAATTTTCACTGGAATGTAACAGGGCCTCTGTTTCATTCACTGCATAAAATGTTTGAAGAAGAATATATTGAGCTTGCTGCAGCGGTTGATGAAATTGCTGAGCGTATTCGTGCATTAGGTGCTAATGCGCCTGCATCGTTTTCTGATTTTTTAAAACTGACATCGATCAAAGAAGAAACAAGCACGCCCTCTGCGGCGGAAATGGTTAAAAAATTACTCGCGGACCATGAAGCGGTGGTTGAACATCTTCATTCGTTAATGCCGGTCGCACAAGAGTTAAGTGATGAAGCGACGTTGGATTTGCTCATTACCCGCACGGAAGTTCATCAAAAAACCGCGTGGATGTTGCGGAGTTCAAGCTAGTACACTGTAAAGTAAATTTTTCGTAACAACTTATCTAAAGTCGCTGTTCTTTATTTTTGCGTCATCCCGGAATTTACTCACTCTTAATTCGCGCTTTTTGCGAATTTAGAGTGAGTTAATGTCCGGGATCTACCCCAA
>DATIJV010000016.1:0-2000 GCA_035478255.1 Gammaproteobacteria bacterium | reverse complement strand
ACAACGCGTTTCATATCTCGAACAACGCCTTCGCGTTCAATTTTCTTTTTAAGCTGACGTAGTGCTCGATCAATGTTACTGGTAACCAGAACTTTAATGTTTGCCTTTTTTGACATGTGAAACTGCCGCCTTACGATTTTTATGATGAAACTTATGTTTTTAGGATACGTGGTTTTCTATAAAATGTCTAGGTCTAAAAAGCTGAGGATTCAAGCTATTTTCTTGCCAAATCTTTCTTTGTCTAGAATAGGAAGTTTACAGAGCCAAGGAGGGCAACTGGATAGTAAGCATTTCGAGGCGTTATAGATTGCTGCCATACAAAGCTGAGCTGCAATCCTGGTTGAATATCAAAAACGAGAGCAGCGTTAAACATTTGAGCTCTCCAGTCAGATTTACACTCTAAAATACCAGGTACAAAATACTGGGCTATTGATTCATCACATACTTTAAAGCAGTCTTGGCGATGTTCAATCAGTTCATAAACAAACCAGAAGCTTACATGAGGTAAAAATTGGTAAGCGTCCATCATTGCTTTAAAGTGACCGTTCAATCCAGGACTAGTACGTACATTGGTGGAAAATGGGTATAAAACTCGTTGTAATTTGTGGGTTGGAAAAGGTCTAAACTCTGTTCTTGGGATAAAGACGGTTATCCCACCTTCAACGCCAACTTCAATAGATTCTACAAAATCAAACGTCATACCCCCAGCAGCACTAAAAGATCCATGGCCATTGTTACCAAAAGGAAGGCTGAGTAAGTTGTGGTAATTAATTTTTTTTGCTGTTGGAATTGATCCAGCTAGATAAGCATAAGGGGTAAAAATCATATCAGGCCATCTATCACCATCAATAGCTTTAGTATAAGCGTTTCTGTCATAAGGATATTTAACGGTAAAGAAAAATCGTATATCTTCTACACTATATTTATCAAAGGAACAGATACCTTGGTTGTGCCCGCAGGTTGGATTTAAAATATTATCAAGATTGTTAGAAATTTGAGAATCGAAAAGTGCTTGGGCTGTTGTATTGGGAGTATTTCCAGGAGTATTGGCTGTATTTAAGGAGTTATACAAAGATGAAAGAGGTGGACAAGGAGGAGTAGTGGTACAAGTAGAGTTAATAGCAGTAATATTTGAAATACTATAAGGACCAAAATTAGTTTGTCCCATAAAGGTTTGGTTCGTATAAGCGGTTGTAAATTTTTGTTTCATGTTTGCAATACCAGATTGAATGGTCAATCCTACATAGTTGCCAAATTCAAAGTTTAATTCCCATCGAAAACCTTGTTTTTTATATTCAATAGGCATAGAAAATGCACCAAAATATATCGTATCTCGAGCTAGTGAAGCTGCCTGGAAAATGCTAGGACAACATGCTGTTGATGGGGGCGTCGTACCTGTTGGAAAATTTCGAAATACAAGAGCTGTCCCTGTAGCAGTAGTGCTAGTACATGTATTATCTGTACAAGTATCAGAACATTGGGGTTCATTTCCAGAGAGTTTCATAACTATATCTTCTAAGCATTCTTTTTGACCAGCAAAAAAAGCTTTCACAGAATTACATGTTATATCAGTAACAATACCATCTTCTTCATCTGCTCCGTCTCTCCAAATACTATGACCATTGGTTGGATTTTTTCCTAAAAAGAGTCCCATGACATACATGGTTCCACGGAAGTCACCCATTTCAAAACCATTTTCAGGTACACCGCATGCAGTACCATATTGGTTACATCCAGCATAACCATATGCAGTGTTAGCACCTTGGATAAATCCACTAAAGTTAAGACCAAACCATCGTCTTTTTGATGGAGTTTCATCTTTCATTCGAGCTTGTTTTAAATCCAAGAACTGACTGTTGGGCGGCATCATGCTATCATTTGCAGAAAAAATAGGTGCTGGATCAAAATGTTGTAAAGTTGTTGCACCATACATAGTGGATATTGAAAAAAAACTCAAAGCGATAATGTAATATTGCAGTGTGCGTTTCGTGATCATAAGA
>DATIJV010000015.1:0-1980 GCA_035478255.1 Gammaproteobacteria bacterium | reverse complement strand
ACAACGCGTTTCATATCTCGAACAACGCCTTCGCGTTCAATTTTCTTTTTAAGCTGACGTAGTGCTCGATCAATGTTACTGGTAACCAGAACTTTAATGTTTGCCTTTTTTGACATGTGAAACTGCCGCCTTACGATTTTTTATGATGAAACTTATGTTTTTAGGATACGTGGTTTTCTATAAAATGTCTAGGTCTAAAAAGCTGAGTATTCAAGCCATTTATTCGCCAAATCTTTCTTTGTCTAGAATAGGAAGTTTATAGAGCCAATAAGTGCCACAGGGTAGTAAGCATTTCGAGGAGTTATCGATTGTTGCCATGCAAAGCTGAGCTGCATTCCTGGCTGAATATCAAAAACGAGGGCAGCATTAAACATTTGAGCACGCCAGTCAGATTTACATTCTAAAATACTAGGTACAAAGTATTGAGCTATAGCCTCATCGCATACTTTAAAGCAGTCTTGTCGGTGTTCAATAAGCTCATAGACAAACCAAAAGCTTACATGTGGTAAGAATTGATAAGCATTCATCATTGCTTTAAAGTGTCCGTTCAATCCAGGAGTAGTACGTACATTAGTTGAAAATGGGTATAAAACTCGTTGTAATTTGTGGGTTGGAAAAGGTCTAAACTCCGTTCTTGGGATAAAGACGGTTATTCCACCTTCAACGCCAACTTCAATAGATTCTACAAAATCAAACGTCATACCTCCAGCAGCACTAAAGGATCCATGGCCATTGTTCCCAAAAGGAAGGCTGAGTAAGTTGCGGTAATTAATTTTTTTTGCTGTTGGGATTGATCCAGCTAGATATGCATAAGGGGTAAAAATCATATCAGGCCATCTATCACCATCAATAGCTTTTGTATAAGCGTTTCTGTCATAAGGATATTTTACGGTAAAGAAAAATCGTATATCTTCTACGCTATACTGATCAAACGAACAGATACCCTGGTTATGTCCGCAGGTTGGATTTAAAATATTATCAAGATTGTTAGAGATTTGAGAATCGAAAAGAGCTTGAGCTGCTGTGTTGGGGAATGTTGCATTTCCTGCTGTATTTAATGAGTTATATAATGATGAAAGAGGTGGACAAGGAGGAGTTGTGGTACAAGTAGCATTAATAGCAGTAACACCTGAAATGCTATATGGGCCAAAGTTGGTTTGTCCTGTAAAGGTTTGATTGGTATAAGCAGTTGTAAATTTTTGCTTCATGTTGACAATACCAGATTGAATGGTCAGTCCAACATAATTGCCAAATTCAAAGTTTAATTCCCAGCGAAAACCTTGTTTTTTATATTCAATAGGCATAGAAAATGCACCAAAATATATGGTATCTCGAGCTAATGCAGCTGCTTGGAAAATGCTAGGACAACATAAAGGATTGGCACTGTTATTGAATATAAGCGCTGTACCTGTACTTGAGCACGTAGGAGTTCCTCCAGAAGTACAAGGAGGACCGCATTGTGGTTCATTTCCAGAAAGTACCATAACTATATCTTCTAAGCATTCTTTTTCACCAGCAAAAAAGGCTCTAACTGAATCACAAGTGATATCAGTTACAATACCATCTTCTTCATCTGCTCCATCTCTCCAGATGCTATGACTATTCTTTGGATTTTTTCCTAAAAAGAGACCCATGACATACATGGTTCCACGGAAGTCACCCATTTCAAAACCATTTTCAGGTACACCGCATGCAGTACCGTACTGGTTACATCCAGCATAACCATAGGCTGTGTTAGCACCTTGGATAAATCCACTAAAATTAAGACCAAACCATCGTCTTCTTGATGGAGTTTCATCTTTCATTCGTGCTTGTTTTAAATCCAGGAACTGACTATTAGGCGGCATCATGCTATCATTTGCAGAAAAAATAGGTGCTGGATCAAAATGTTGTAAAGTTGTTGCACCATACATAGTGGATATTGAAAAAAAACTCAAAGCGATAATGTAATATTGCAGTGTGCGTTTCGTGATCATAAGA
>DATIJV010000014.1:0-9474 GCA_035478255.1 Gammaproteobacteria bacterium | reverse complement strand
AGAAAAACCGGATGAGAAACTTTATCAATTGTATTTAAAACGTCTTGCGGATTTTGCGATAAATCCACCGCCGGAAGATTGGGGTGGGATTTATACGCATTTGGAAAAATGAGTTATTTAACCATAACTCAGGTTATTTAATACAAAAACCTCCAGTAGTCGTTCCACCCCCAGAAACAGGCCGCGCAACATCACTTGATACAGCGCTGCTACTGCTGCCTGTTGACATAGTCGCCGGAACAATAGCAGGCAATTCTCTTATCATGGGAGGAGGTGTTTTGCTCACAGCAGGAGCTGTGTGCGCTCCTTTGACTACCGCATAAATCTGATTTGTTGCAACATTTAACTGTGCT
Organism: Gammaproteobacteria bacterium; assembly: GCA_035478255.1. Lineage (GTDB taxonomy): Bacteria > Pseudomonadota > Gammaproteobacteria > DSM-16500 > DSM-16500 > DATIJJ01. The sequence continues at coordinate 9,121 of DATIJV010000014.1, read as the reverse complement.
GTCCCCTGGCTGTTCGTCACAAACAGCGCGCCGCTTTCCAGCTTCACTGTCAAACCATCACGTAAATCTGCGCTATAACTCGTTCCGCGCACACCAATCGTTGCGACCGGCGTATTCACTTGATACCCTTCAGGATTATTTCTCGAAATTAATCCCGTAATTGTTCTAAATCCGCCTTTCGCCATATCTGCAACATATTTGCTATCACCCGCAGCGCCTGGATTAAATTTATATTGCGCTAGATGAAATGTCGTTCCCTCACGCAACACCACCAAGCTATTGTCAGTAAAAACAATTTGCGCGGAACCCGAATTCGTGACAATGGTATCTCGCTCATAAACCGGCGATCGACGCTGCAATCCTTGCGTACGATTACTTGCATCAATGACCTGAACATTTCCTCGCACCCATACCATTTGGCCTACCGGTATCGCTGCAAATGCCGATTGGCTAAAGGAAAAAAATGTCATTTCGAATAAAATAAAAAGAAAAAAAGAAAGGCCCTTAACGTAGAATGATTTCATAAATGATTCTCATATCAGGTAAGATATACCTATCGTACCTCAAGATGCGAGATTTTAACACTCAGATTGCGAGAAGTTGAAATGTTCTGATTGAGGAAAATCGCATCTTTTCGCAATCAAGGATTTTTTAACTGATCCAGCCTGCTCACAATTTTTTTCAAGTGCCGGATTTCCTCAGGCGAAAATTCTTTGGCAAATTCTGTTCCGAAATTGATAACAAGAAATACTTTTTCAGGATTTATGCCAATGATCAAATCGCGGCCTTTCATTTCAACATAATCCATATGCTCTAATTGATCTTGCCCCCAATGGAACAAGCGGTCGCGCTGATCAAAAGCCAGAATAAAATAATTCCCTTCAATCACGGTATATAAAGGCTGGAAGGGCTCAGCATTTTCGGCCGAGGAACCTGCTTTTTTGATGGGAAGAAATATCGAGGATTGGAGCAAAATCAAATAAACCTTATTGACATCTTCTTGACTACCCTGGCTGGCATAGGCTTTGGAAATAGCTTGATCAAGCTCTGTCATGAAGCTGTCCTCAAAATGAAGTATTTCTTATTCTACCAAAACATAGGTACAATATCGCTTTTTATGGGGCCCTTGGAGAAAGAAATGATGGCAGAAACTGAAAAATTAACAACAAATCATAAGACTTATTTGAATTTAACCGCCTCTGAATTAGTAGATATTGCATTGGCTCGAAAAGAAGGTGTATTAGCGGCTAACAAGGCATTAACTGTTAGCACGGGCGCCCGTACCGGCCGCTCGCCTAAGGACCGGTTTATTGTGAAAGATGCCGTTACCGAAAAAGAAGTCGACTGGAATGCGATCAATCAACCTATCGCTCCTGAAAAATTTGATGCACTGATGCAGCGTGCTGAAAAATATTTAAGTCAAAAAGATTGCTCTTTTGTTTCTTATTTGCAAGTCGGCGCGGAAGAAAAATTTACTTTAACTGTCAAGGTTGTTACAGAGTTAGCCTGGAGTAATCTCTTCACACAAGATTTGTTTATTCGACCGGAAAAAACCATCGCATCCGATCAAACAAATCAATGGACAATTTTATGCGTGCCAGGTTTCAAAACCGATCCTCTGCGCGACGGCGTGAATAGTGATGCGGCTGTCATCCTCAATTTTTCCAAAAAATATATTTTAATTTGCGGCACATATTATGCGGGCGAAATGAAAAAAGGCATGTTTTCAGTATTAAATTTCCTGCTGCCAAAGCATGAAGTATTACCGATGCATTGTGCTGCAAATGTCGGAAAAGACGGCAAAACAGCTTTATTTTTTGGTTTGTCTGGTACGGGAAAAACAACCTTGTCTGCAGATCCAGAACGTTATCTGATCGGCGATGATGAACATGGCTGGAGCGCAGAAGAAGTATTTAATTTTGAAGGCGGCTGTTATGCTAAATGTATTGACTTATCGAAAGAGCGGGAACCGGTCATTTGGGATGCGATTCGTCATACTGCAATTATGGAAAATGTTGTGCTGGATCCTCTGACACAAGAACCGAATTATGCAGATTCCAGTTTAACAGAAAATACACGGGCCGCTTATCCGCGCGAACATATTCCATTGCGTGTTAAAGAAAATAAAGCTGATTTGCCAACGGCTGTTTTGTTCCTGACATGCGATTTATATGGTGTGCTGCCGCCTGTTGCGCGTTTGACCCGCGAGCAGGCAGCATATTATTTTTTAAGCGGTTATACGGCGCTGGTTGGCAGCACGGAAGTCGGTCAGGGCAAAGGAATCAAACAAACATTTAGCACTTGTTTTGGTGCGCCTTTCTTTCCGCGTCCCGCACAAGTTTATGCGGATTTACTCATGAAACGTCTGGACCATTCTGACGCACAGGTTTATCTGGTCAACACCGGCTGGACAGGCGGTGCGTATGGCGAAGGCGGCATGCGTTTTTCTATTCCCGCAACACGCGGTATTGTACGCGCAATTGTGAATGGCGAATTGCGTCATGCAGTATACGAACAATTGCCGGGATTTAATCTGGCGATTCCCACTGCTGTTCCCGGCGTCGATAATCAGATTTTAAATCCACGCAATACCTGGACGGATAAAGCAGCGCATGATCGTTATGCGAAAGAATTGATGGGTAAATTTATTGATAACTTTAAAAAATTTACCGTGAGTGATGCGATTCGCCAGGCCGGTCCAGAAAATTAATGATGAATGATATTCCATCTCGCATAAAAAAAATAAAAAACCAGATTCGAGAATGGGAAATGCGTTATCAACGAAAACCTGGAACAGTTTTGTTATTAGCTGCCAGCAAAACACAGCCTGTCGAAAAAATTCGAGAGGCTGTGGCTGCAGGGCAAATGGCTTTTGGCGAAAATTATCTGCAAGAAAGCCTGGAAAAAATCATTTCTCTCGCCGATGAAAAAATAGAATGGCACTTCATTGGCTCTATTCAAAGCAATAAAACCCGAAAAATTGCAGAACATTTTGCGTGGGTACATACCGTCAGTGATATCAAAATAGCAAAACGATTGAATGAGCAGCGTCCCATGCATTTGCCGCCGCTTAATATTTGTTTGCAAGTGAATAGTAGTCTGGATGCGGCAAAAGCGGGTATTGATCCAAAAGATATTGATTCACTAGCAGAATATTGCAGCGGATTGGAAAATATTAAATTACGCGGCTTGATGACGATTCCCATTCATAAAAATACTTTTGATGAACAAAGAGAAGAATTAAAAAAACTTCGGATAGTTTATGAAAAGTTGAATGAGCGGGGATTTGAACTGGATACGCTGTCGATGGGAATGTCAGAAGATATGGAAGCAGCCATTGCGGAAGGCTCTACTTTGTTAAGAGTGGGTACGGCGATTTTTGGTAAGAGAAAGTAAAAATCAATTTTAAATATTATACCACACGCATCTTTTTTTTCCTCCTGTAGAATTGAAATATACCTCTCGCAGATAAGTTTTAGGTTTTTTAGCGCTCAGATTGCGAGAGGTATAAACACCCTGGAAAATGAGGTGCCACATGAAGAACAACTTTGCGAGGTTTGGGCTTCTGATCTGGTTTTTCCTCTGTCTCTTCACAAGCCCTGTCAATGCTTTCACACCCAAAGGAATTTATATCACTCAAGAAACCATGGAAGATACGAAATATATTACTTATCTCGTTAATCGTGCAAAAAAAGTCGGAATTAATACTTTTGTCGTGGATCTTGAACTCCCTTCCAAAAGATACCAACAAAATGTTGCTTTGCTAAAAGATAATAATATCATCTACATCGCACGAATTATCATGTTTCCAGGCGGCGGCACACCCGAACAAATCGCATCCGAGGCTTATCGCGAGAAAAAACATCGTCTGGTTGAAACCGCATTAAGTTATGGCGCACAACAAATCCAATTAGATTATATTCGTTTCAATAGCAAACAACCGGCTTCCTCCGAACACGCCATTACGATCAAAAAAATCATTCAAACTTTCAAAAATCGATTAGCATCCGAAAAAATCCCCTTACAAGTGGATGTATTTGGCATTACGGCTTATGGTGAAGAAAAACATATTGGGCAAAGCATTCCTTTATTCGCGTCCGTAATCGACGCAGTTTGCCCTATGGTGTATCCCTCACACTATGTACCTTTCAGTTATCATTTCGAACGCCCATACAAAACTGTGTATGATTCGTTAATTTCCATCAAAGAACAATTTGATGATAAAATGCCGATTAAACTGTATCCTTTCATCGAATTGTCAAATTATCATTTTCCACTTTCGAAAGAGAAAAAATTGAAATATATCTATGCACAAATCCAGGCGGTGCAAGATGCGGGGGCGGATGGATGGTATGCGTGGAGTGCGAAAAATTATTACGATAATTTGTTTACTGTGCTGGAAAATTATCCTGTGAAATAAAGCCTTTCAACGTAACTTTTGTTATTATAGCCCTCTTTTCGGAGGGCCTCATGATAACAAACACAATTTCCATTATCGGCGCTGGCAATATGGGGACGAGCCTATTGGCGGGTTTGATTGCAAATCAATATCCCGCGAAGAAGCTTTGGATAACAGACCCCGATATCGAAAAACTGAACATATTAGAAAAACAGTTTAATATTCATACCAATATTGATAATGAAGCAGCAATCAAAAACGCTGATGTTGTCATTTTGGCTGTCAAACCCCAAGTCATACTCAATGTTGTAAAGCCTCTCGCGTCTCTCATTCAAGAAAGAAAAACATGCGTTATTTCAGTCGCTGCTGGAATCCCTGAAAAAACTTTACAAAAAGCATTGGGTGGAAAAGTTGCAATTGTGCGCTGCATGCCGAATACTCCAGCATTAATTGGAGCAGGAGCGACTGCGCTTTATGCAAATTCTTTCGTGGATAAAAAACAACACGAACTCGCTGAATCGATTTTACGCGCTGTCGGCATGGTCATTTGGCTTGAAAACGAAAAAGATATGGATGCAGTGACAGCTTTATCGGGTTCTGGTCCCGCTTATTTTTTTCTGATCATGGAAGCCTTGCAAGCTGCGGGAGAAAAACTCGGCTTGCCGCAAAAAACCGCATGTTTATTAACATTGCAAACTGCATTTGGCGCAGCGAAAATGGCACTGGAAAGTAACGAATCGGCAAAAACACTGAGAGAGCGGGTAACATCTCCTGGCGGCACAACGGAAGCCGCTGTTCATGTGATGGAAAAAGAAAATTTACAAAACATCATTCTAAAAGCACTTGAAGCCGCTCACGCGCGCTCAAAAGAATTGGCTGAGAGATAATTATGTCTGGCAACTTTGAAAATGCGGGTCTTTTTTTAATTAAATCGATTTTTGAATTATATTTATTGATATTGATGGTACGCTTGATTTTAGCGTTCGCCTCAGCAAATTATTTTAATCCATTGACACAGTTTATCGTAAAACTCACACAACCTCTGGTCAATCCTTTACGGCGCGTAATTCCCAATTATCGACGTATTGAATTTTCAACTTTGGTGTTGATTATTGTGTTTGAATTATTAAAAATTACATTATTGTTTGCGCTATCAGTCGGCATTCCTGATTTTTTCATGTTGCTCATGCTGTCAGTGCTTGAATCGCTTAAACTGCTGTTAAAAATATTATTTTATGCCATTTTAATACAGGCTGTCATGAGCTGGTTTCAAATGGCTGACACACCTGTGACAGATGTGTTGCGGCAAATTACCTCTCCTATTTTACGGCCATTACGGCGCATGGTTCCGCCAATCAGCGGTTTTGATATCACCCCTATTCCTGCTTTAATTATTTTGCAATTATGCATTATGCTATTGCCGTAACGCTTAAGGAACTGAAATGAAACATAAAATTATTTTTGCGAGCAGTAATTCTGGAAAAATAAACGAACTGCAAACTTTGTTAGACGAATTTAATTATGAAATTATTCCACAAAATAATTTAGGCATTCATGATGCGGAAGAAACTGGTTTAACTTTTGTAGAAAATGCTTTATTAAAAGCAAGAAACGCCTGTTTGCAAAGCGGAAAACCTGCAATTGCAGATGATTCAGGATTGGTAGTTGCTGCACTCGATGGCGCCCCTGGAATTTATTCTGCGCGTTATGCGGGAAAACACAGTAATGCTCATGCGAACACTGAAAAATTATTAAAAGATTTGCAAGACGTTCCTGATGAAAATCGTCACGCACATTTTCATTGTACGCTTGTTTATCTTGAACACGCAGAAGATCCCGCGCCGTTAATTTGTGAAGGAATTTGGCACGGTATCATTTTGCATTCACCAGCAGGCACAAATGGTTTTGGTTATGATCCAGTGTTTTACGATGCGGATGAAAAATCCAGCGCAGCTGAATTATCACAAACGAGAAAGAATCAAATCAGCCATCGCGGCCAGGCACTTCGCTCGCTAATAGAGAAATTAAAATATGCCCGCACTTATTGTTGAAAATTTAAAAAAAGTTTATGCGTCTGGTTTAGCAGCCTTAAAAGGCATTAATTTAACGGTAAATCAAGGCGATTTTTTTGCGCTGCTCGGACAAAATGGTGCGGGGAAATCAACGACGATTGGTATTTTATGTTCTTTAACAAATAAAACTTCAGGCCGCGTACAGATTTTTGATTACGATATCGATCTTAATCTTGAAGCTGCTAAAGCTTGCATTGGCATGGTCCCTCAAGAATTTAACTTCAACCCATTTGAAAAAATTTTTCAAATTATTATCAACCAAGCGGGTTATTACGGAATCCCGAGAAATATTGCAATTCCGCGTGCAGAATTTTATTTAAAAAAATTAGGTTTGTGGGAAAAACGCAATCAGATTGCGCTGCGCTTGTCGGGCGGGATGAAACGTCGTTTGATGATTGCGCGCGCACTGATAAACGAGCCGCAATTATTAATTCTTGATGAACCGACAGCTGGTGTTGATATTGAATTACGACATAGTTTGTGGAAATTTCTCACTGAGCTTAATCAGCAAGGTCGAACCATTATTCTTACGACACATTATCTGGAAGAAGCGGAACATCTTTGTAAAAATGTTGCGATCATTGATCATGGTGAAATTATTGAAAATTCCGATATGAAATCTCTGATTAATCGTTTGAAAATTCAAACGCTGATTTTGGATCTCAATGAACCCATTCTCACACTGGATTTGAAAAATTATCCTTATCGTTTGCTAGATAAAACCACTTTGGAAGTTGAGATTCATAAAAACCAATCGCTTAATTCTTTGTTTGATGAATTAAGCAAGCAACAAATTTATGTCAATGGCATGCGAAACAAAACCAATCGGCTGGAAGAATTGTTTGTGCATCTTATCGCTAAAAACAAGGCAAAATCATGAATAAAAATTTTATTGCACTGCAAACTATTCTGGTAAAAGAAATTACCCGTTTCACTCGTATCTGGACACAAACTTTATTGCCGCCTGCAATTACCATGGCATTATATTTTATTATTTTTGGAAAATTAATTGGTTCGCAAATTCACGAGATCAATGGTTATACCTACATGCAATATATTGTGCCGGGCCTTACGATGATGGCGATCATGACGAATGCCTATGCCAATACATCCTCTTCTTTTTTTGGCGCGAAATTCAGCAAAAGTGTGGAAGAAATGCTGGTCTCTTCCATGCCGAATTATATTATTTTGCTGGGTTATATGATAGGCGGCGCGCTCCGCGGCATGCTAGTTGGCGTGATCGTTCTTTTCATATCGATATTTTTTACGCACTTACATTTATCGAATTTGTATATTATTTTGGCCATGGCATTTTTATCTTCGATGCTGTTTTCTTTAGGCGGTTTAATCAATGCGATTTTTGCGAAAAAATTTGATGATGTGTCTTTTATTCCTACTTTTGTGCTGACGCCATTAACCTATTTAGGCGGGGTGTTTTATTCTATTGAACAGCTGCCAGATTTTTGGCGAAAAATTTCAGTGTTTAATCCGATTTTGAATATTGTTGATACGTTTAGATATGGTATGTTAGGCATTACTGATATTAATGTTTATTTTGGTTTTGCATTAACTTGTTTTTTATTCGTGGTAATGTTTGTCTGGTGTTTAATATTACTGCGAAGAGGCACGGGGCTGCGGAATTGATTTTTACAAATTACTGGAAGGTATACATGAAATATTCAAAAAAACCGTTTTTCGATCGCGATGAGAATAAATTTCCCCATACTCATGGATTATTTGCTTTTACTGCCATTATTCCGCAAATTATTATCACTGCCATTGTGATTGGGATTTATTATTACATCAATAAATATGGTTATTTTTCTGTTTGGTCAACTTATATTTATTATGCCGTTAAAATCATTATTGGGTTAGAAATTATCGTTGCCGGCGCCAAATCGCTAACCGGCCCAATACTTGCTATAACGATCGGAATACTCAGTCTTTATCTCATACAGGTACAAGGATTAGAATATATGTCGATAAATGAATGCTGGGAGTTAATGGCTGTAGGCGGCATTGCGTTTGTTATCACATTCATCGTTCGTGCATTGAGACGTTAAATAGGGAAATTTTATGTTAAAACAAATTATTGCGATTATTGCTTTAAGTTTGCTGGTTATCGTGGGCATGGCTTATGCTCAGCAGGGCTTACAATTTATTTTAACGGGACATGACTGGATATCTGATTTATTGAAAGATGTTTTTTCCGGCGGGCAGTCAGGAAATATTGTCAGGCAGTTGATTGTGCTGTTGGTTATTCCGCTGTGCGTTGCACTTGTTCCAGCGATTATTTACTGGATGGCCAAGCGAACGTGGTTTCCTTATTTTATGCAGTTCATGTGGGTGATTTGGCTGGTGCAGACATCGGCGTTGGTGATTTTATATAAAGCTGGCTAAATAGAATAGGAAATTTTTTACCGAGAATTAGAAAAAATTTCGTTATTAATCAATATGTTACGATCAAAAATAGCAAAAAAACGGTGTTTTTGGCATTTTTGACGAAAAATTTCGAGATTTTCTTTATTAATCAATAAGTTGCGTAGATTTTCCGTAAGTATTCGGTGAGAAGTGTAAAATTCGTGTTTTTTTTGACCTCCTTCCCCTATCCCCTTCCTCCAAACGAAAAGCGCGTTTAGAGGAAGGGGGA
>DATIJV010000013.1:0-17257 GCA_035478255.1 Gammaproteobacteria bacterium | reverse complement strand
TTTCGCCCGCATCACGAACTAATGAATTAATGGATGCTGTGACATTGCCGGTATCATTGACAGAAACATTGCCATTCCATGTTGAAACGGTGCGATTAATGATGCCGCTTAATGTGACCCCGATGCCGGAAAGTAAAGGATCATTTGCCCCATACACTTTCGTTTGATTTGCGATAGAAGCACTCAAAGATGCAGCAGTCACACTTAACGTCGGTGTGCTGCTAAATGAATTTGCTAAACTGTAATTTCCTGCAGCGCTGCCGCTTAAAGCATTAAATGTTACAGCCGTAATATTGTAAGGACTACCTGAAACTGCCTCACCTGCATCACGTGTCAATGAAGCTAAACTGGTTGCAACATTACCGGTATCATTGACAGAAACATTTCCATTCCACGTTGAAACCGTGCGATTAATAACGCCGCCTAATGTGACTCCAATACCAGAAAGTAAAGGATCATTCGCTCCATACACTTTCGTTTGATTTGCGATAGAAGCACTCAAAGGTGCAGCAGTCACACTTAATGTCGGTGCGTTGCTCAATGCATTAGCTAAAGTATAATTTCCTGCAGCGCTGCCGCTTAAAGCATTAAATGTTACGGCAGTAATGTTATAAGGACTGCTCGCAACGGTTTCACCTGCAGCGCGTGTTAAAGAAGCAAGACTGGTTGCAACATTACCGGTATCATTGACAGAAACATTTCCATTCCATGTTGAAACGGTGCGATTAATAACGCCGCCTAATGTTACACCAATACCGGAAAGTAAAGGATCATTCGCTCCATACACTTTGGTTTGATTTGCGATAGAAGCGCTTAAAGGTGCAGCAGTCACACTTAACGTTGGTGTACTGCTCAATGAATTCGCTAAACTGTAATTTCCTGCAGCACTACCGCTTAAAGCATTAAATGTTACTGCAGTAATATTGTAAGGACTGCTCGCAACGGTTTCACCTGCAGTACGTGTTAAAGAAGCAATTGTTGCAGCAACTTGGCCCGTATTATTAATAGCTGTCACATTACCATTAATGTCCGTGACACTACGATTAACAATTCCAGTAAGATTTACACTGATGCCTGAAAGAGTCGGATCATTTGCACCATACACTTTAGTTTGATTTGCAATAGATGCTGAAAGTGCCTTAGCTGTAATTTGGAATGGATTACTTGAGCCGTTAAAAGTAACAGCATAATTATTTCCGCTATTACCATCAGATACAGTGACTGTATTTTGTGTAAAATTATACGAACCCACTGTTTCGCCCGCAACACGACCTATTGAACCCGTTAATGTATTGCCTCCAAATAACGTACCGGAAGTAAGACTATAAGCCGATGCAGCAGAAGCGGGGTCGTCATTACCATATATTTTTGTTTGACCTGCATTCGAACTCACTGTGATGGGTGCGGCTGTAATCGTACCAATATTAGCATTAGCAGTGCTCGCAGCTAATTGATAACCATAAACGGTTGCGCTTCCATCTGTCGCACCAACAAGTGAAATGCCTGAGACAGCAACATTAATATTAGTTCCTACATTTGCTGTTGCATAAGTACCGCTGGTGGGATTATTGAATGTAATGGTGTCATTATCGATCGCGCCTGAGTTCGTGTAATTTCCAGCAGCTAAAGTAGCTACAGTATTTGCATTATAACTCTTTGAAACAGTACCCGTGAGTACAGGTGTTACCGTAGGTGCTATCGTATAAAGGAACCCATTTCCAGTCCCAAGCACGGTAGATGAATTATAAGTCGCATTGTATTGTTTGAAATTATAAGCTAAACCGCCGCGTGTATCATTTGCAGGATTACCTGACCAAACCAGATAAGATCCTGTTCCCGGATTTAATGCAGAAGCTCCTACGTTATTCACGAAAGAACCTCCAGCAAGCACGATACCATTTCCCGAAGTCACTGTATTATTGATTGTCAATTGGCCGGGTGTTTGTAATGTAATACTGGAAGCACCAGATCCTACCGTAATATTTCCGCTCGTTGCTAATGTGCCTGTGTTATTGATGACAGACAAGGTTCCACCCGCAACAGAATTGTTCGCAGCCAATGTCATATTACGATTATTGTTAAAACTGATATTGCCCGATGTGCTATTTGTCAAGGTAACAGCATTGGCTAAATTACTTGAGTTACTTAGATTGATACCGGCACCTGCATTAACCGTTAAATTATTCGCGCCAGCACTTCCAATTGTTAATGCACCTGTACCATTGATTGCACCCGTTCCAACACCGCCACCGACACTACTTAAGGTTAAATTATTCGGTGTTGTGACAGCGTTATTTAACGTGATAGCACCACCACTGGTTTGGAATACCCAAGCGCCTGAAGGATTGGTGATACCACTGACTGCACCATCTGTGCTGAATGTACCGGTATGAGCTGCATTACCGATTGTCAAAATACCTGAAGTCGTAATGGTATTCAGCGCTGTATTTGATAACCCTAGACCACTTGCACCTGAACCGATTGTAATAGCACGATTGAGCGTGCTGGAAGTGAGATTCACAGCACCGGATCCGCCTGTGATCGTGCCACTGGCTAAAGTCATTGTGTCAGCTGTTAAATTAATGGCTGTGCTGCCAGATGAATTGGTGAAGCTACCTGCACTGTTATCCAATGTACCTGTCCCTGCATTCGCCGTAATGCCGCCGGGTCCCGTGACGGTATTAGCATTCGTGATACCACCACCCGTTAAAGATACTGAACCTGATCCACCGGCTGTGATTGCATTGTTGATAGTCAACAATCCGGGCGTTTGTAATGTAATATTGGCAGCACCTGATCCGGTTGTGCTAATTGCACCACTCGTTGCTAACGTACCTGTGTTATTGATAACCGATAATGTTCCACCCGCAACGGAATTGCTCGCCGTCAATGTCATATTACGATTATTGTTAAAGCTGATATTGCCCGATGTACTATTCGTTAAGGTAACAGCATTCGCTAAATTACTCGTGCTGCTTAAGTTAATTCCTGCACCGGCATTCACCGTTAAACTATTCGCGCCAGCCGTGCCAATCGTTAAAGCGCCGCTTCCATTGATTGCAGCTGTACCACTATTTAATGTTAAATTATTCGGTGTGGTCACTGCATTATTCAACGTGATTGCGCCACCATTTGTTCGGAATATCCAAGCGCCTGAAGGATTGGTGACACCACTGACTGCACCATCTGTGCTGAATGTACCGGTATGAGCTGCATCACCGATTGTTAAAATACCTGAAGTCGTAATGGTATTCAGCGCTGTATTTGATAACCCTAGACCACTTGCACCTGAACCGATTGTAATAGCACGATTGAGCGTGCTGGATGTGATATTCACAGCACCTGATCCGCCTGTGATCGTGCCGCTCGCTAAAGTCATTGTATCAGCCGTTAAATTAATGGCTGTGCTGCCAGATGAATTGGTTAATATGCCAGAAGCATTATTTAGCGTACCCGTTCCTGCATTCGCCGTAATGCCGCCAGGTCCTGTGACCGTATTAAGATTTGTGATACCGCCACCGGTTAAGGAAACTAAACCAGATCCATTGGCAGTGATCGCATTATTGATCGTCAACAATCCTGGAGTTTGTAATGTAATATTGGGGGCCCCGGATCCTGCTGTGGTAATTGCACCAGACGTTGCTAACGTGCCTGTGTTATTGATGACAGATAAAGTTCCGCCTGAACCTGAAACAGAATTGCTTGCTGTCAATGTCATATTACGATTATTGTTAAAGCTGATATTGCCCGATGTGCTATTTGTCAAGGTAACAGCATTGGCTAGATTACTTGCATTGCTTAAATTAATTCCCGCTCCCGCATTGACAGTTAAGCTATTTGCGCCGCCACTTCCAATTGTCAAAGCGCCTGTGCCAGTGATTGAACCTGTGCCAACGCCACCACCAACACTACTTAATGTTAAATCATTCGGTGTGGTGACTGCACTATTCAAAGTGATTGCAGCACCTCTGGTTTGGAATATCCATGCGCCTGATGGATTCGTTACACCACTGACTGTACCATTTGTGCTGAATGTGCCGGTATGAGCTGTATCACCGATGGTCAAGATGCCTGTCGTGGTAATTGTATTCAGTGCCGTATTCATTAATACAAGACCTCCACCAGGGCCGGCGATTGTAATAGTGCGATTTGCTGTAGCAGTTGTCAGATTGACAGCACCTGAACCGCCTGTGATCGTTCCACCCGCTAAAGTCATTGTGTCAGCCGTTAAATTAATGGCTGTGCTGCCCGATGAATTGGTGAAGACACCGGCACTGTTATCTAATGTACCCGTTCCTGCATTCGCCGTCACGCCGCCAGGTCCTGTGACGGTGCTAGTACTCGTGATACCACTACCCGTTAAAGACACAACACCTGATCCACCGGCAGTGATTGCATTACTGATCGTCAACGATGAGGGCGATTGGAATGTAATATTGGCGGCACCCGGGCCTGTTGTTGTAATCGCACCACCCGTGAGTATCTTACCCGTGTTAATAATAGATAACGTTCCACCGGCAGCGGAATTGCTCGCGGTTAATGTCATCTGGCGATTATCGTCAAAGCTAATATTGCCAGATGTACTATTCGTTAAGGTAACGATGTTCGCTAAATTACTCGTGTTACTTAAGTTAATTCCGGCACCCGCATTCACTGTTAAATTATTCACACCACCCGTGCCGATTGTCAAAGCACCCGATCCTGTGATTGCCCCTGTGCCAACACCACCACCGACACTACTCAAGGTTAAGTTATTCGGTGTCGTGACAGCATTATTTAACGTGATAGCACCACCACTGGTTTGAAAGACCCAAGCGCCTGAAGGATTGGTGATACTACTGACTACGCCATCTGTGCTTAACGTACCCGTATGCGTTGCATCACCAATCGTCAATGTACCGGTGGTGCTAATGCTATCCAATTCAGCATTGGATAATCCCAGACCCGTTGACCCAGTACCGATTGTGATGGGTTGACCTGGTGAACTGCTGGTCAAATTCACAGCTGCAGCGCCGGCTGTGATAGTACCCCCGAGAACCATACTACCCGCAGTCAAATTAATAGCTGTAGTTGCCGCTCCACCACCGTTTGATAATGTACCTGCCGTATTGGTTAATGTGCCTGTGCCTGCATTAATGGTCATACCGCCAGGCGCTGTTGCAGCACCCAAATTTGTAATACCGACACCTGACAGTGTCATGCTGCTTGAGCCACCGGTCAGTAGTGTTCCTGCGTTCAAAGTAATTAAACCACCGGCAGTTACAGATAATGAGTTACTTAAAGAAATAGCAGGCAATGACACACCTGCATTGGCCAACTGGATAATCAGATTGTCGCCTGATCCTCCTGTAATTCCTGTTCCTCCCCCAATGGTTTGGGTGCCGCCGCCATTGCCTTTGATTGAAATCGTACTCGAAGTTCCACCCAAGGTTATCGGATTATTTACCGTAATACTGTTTCCTGAGAAGGTTAATGCACCACCACTGCTAATGCCTGTTCCATTTAATGTAATTGTATTAGTATCAGCCAACGTACCACTATTAAAGTTTAAATCTAAAACGGCACCTGAGCTAACCGTTGCAGCACTTCCTCCACTTCCTGTTCCGCCCAATCCACCGGTACTTGCAATACTTAATGTTCCATTATTCACTAGGGTGGGCCCTGTATAAGTATTAGAACCACTTAACGTCAACGTGCCACTGCCTGTTTTGGTAATACCACCAGCCGATGTCGTACTACTGATGACTCCAGCATAAGCGGCGGGTGAAGTATTATCATTTCCAATCGTTAAAACAGCTGATGTTAATGCAACATTTCCACCCGTTCCTCCACCGCCTGTTAAAGAACCTATTGAACCTGCGAGGCTATTTAAATTCAGTATGGCACCCGATACATTGGATAAATTAACCTGGCTATTGGCAGAAAAATTATTGGCATTGGTTGCTTGTTGCAAAGTGCCCGCTGTAATATTCGTTGCGCCCGAATAAGTATTCGCATTACTGGTGCCGCCCAATGCTAATGTTCCAGCACCGGATTTTGTCAATCCACCGCCTCCTGTGATTGCCCCTGCTAATGTGGTGGTATTAGCGGCCACTGAAAATATATTATTGGTTCCAGTTAAAGCAATAGCTTTGGCAAGATTGAATGCAGTGGAGAAATTGATTTGTGCAGTACTGCTAGAAGCAGAACTATCTAATTGGATATTGCCATTGGTATTGACCAGACTACCGATTGTGGTTAAATCAAGGGTTGCAGTCGTGCTGGCTGCAGGCGTCAAAAGAATATTTCCACCTGCCAAAGGCCCTAATCCACCTGTAACAGATGAGGCTAATGTACCACTGGTCACTGTCGTTGCGCCGGTATACGTATTCACTCCACCGAGAGTCCATGTGCCTGTACCTGATTTACTGAGAGCGCCCGTTGTTGTACCAATTATTCCATTGAGTGTTCCTGAACCTGTGCCTGTCAAATTCAAGTTAAAGGTATTTCCCGATACAGCACCGCCAAATGTCACGCCCCCTGATCCTGATGCATCTAACGTTCCTCCACTTCCAGTGAGTGTGATCGCACGCGCGGTGGTATCACCTGCTCCTGTATATTGTAAGGTACCCGTGGCACCGATTGAGATAGCTGGCGTCGTATTACCTGTACCGATCGAACTATTGGTTCCCGCATTTGCCAGTTTGACAACACTTAATATTCCGTTGTTTATCGTAGTTGCGCCGCTATAGGTATTTGCTACTCCTGAGAGAGTCCATGTTCCTGTTCCTGCTTTAGTCAGCGTACCTGTTGTCGTTCCAATCACACTTGAGATTGTTCCAGAACCCGTACCTGTTAAATTTAATCCAAAAGTGTTTCCTGTGACATTACCGCCAAAAGTAACCCCGCCCGATCCTGAAGCATCAAGCGTCGCCCCGCTCCCCGTCAGAGTAATAGCACGAGTAGTTGAATCACCCGTTCCTGTATATTGTAAAATACCTGCTGCAGCTATCGAAATGGCAGGCGTTGTTGCACCAGTACCGATAGAACTATTGCTTGAAGCATTAGCCAATTTACTAACACTCAGCGTTCCAGCGGTGAGGATGTTTGCGTTTGTATACGAACTTCCGGCATTAGTAAACGTTTGGGTTGGCGATCCTGTGCCTGTCAAATTGAGTGTAAATCCCAAATTACCTGTTAATGTACCCGCATAAGATTGCGCATAACCATTCGTTGAGTTGGCTAGCGTAAGCACTTGTCCACCGCCGCCACCGCTATTTGTGACGATCGCATTCGTATTCGTTCCAGATAATACATCCACCGTTTGAGCGAAATTATTGAGATCATAGGTTGCGGAAGATGAACCATTGAATATTAAATCGGTTGAGCTGGGTAATGCACCGGCAATACCACCCTTTAGCTTTCCAGAATTTATCGTTGTTGATCCTGTATAAATACCTGTTTTCGATAACAACAATGTACCGGTCCCGCTGCCGCTTACCGTAAGATCACTTAAAGCTGTTGTAACAGAAGCTGGATTTAAGGTGATATTGCCTGCATTCACATCAATTGTCAGAGGATTTGCTCCACCTCCTGCACCTGCCGGATTGATGGTTCCGCTAAGTGTTAATGTTTGTCCAGAAGTTGTCGCTTGCAAGGTTCCACCAGAAGAACCCACCGCAATTTGTCGACTGACACTGGCTGTATTACCTGTATAAGATAATGTTCCGCCATTAATTAAAACCGCGTTGGTTCCAACATTGCTATTGGATCCCTGGTTAGCTAAAGTTGATATGGATAATGTACCGCCGCTCACGGTTGTAATACCCGTATAAGTATTGGTTTGATTAAAAGTCGCAGTGCCCGTACCTTGTTTAGTCACAGCGAGTGAACCACTGATAATTCCAGATGCACTTTGGGTGATAGCTCCTGGTGCGTTTAATACTAAAGTGCCGGCTGCTGAATCTGAGATACCGGCATTAATGGCGATATTATTTGATGCACTCAACGTAAGCGTATTCGTGTTGGCCCATGCTATTGCATTAGCAACGGTAATATTGCCCGCTTGTGTACCACTTGCGCCGGTTTGCACGATTACACTGGCCGTGCCTAATGCAGTTTGCAAATCATTCACTGTCAATATCGAACTATCGACATCACTGGTGTATGTACTGGGAGATGAGGTAAACGTAGCAGTCGTGCTGCCGGAAGATTGTATGGTTAAATCTCTTGGATCTAATAATAACGTACCGGTCATTCCCCGAGGAGCTCGTAAATCGACTTTGCCATGGAAACTTAATAATTGATGTCCAGAAACTTCAGCCAGGCCTCCATCACCGCCATTCATCCCGCCTCTTGCGATAATATTTCCCGCATAATCCGTTGTATCATCTGCCCAGACAATAACTTTTCCGCCGTTACCTGTGTGTAAGGCTGAAGCGTTAAGATTGACTCCTTGTGCGACTAAAGTGTGAGTTGCATTTTGTTCAGGGCCTTTGCCTTGATAATTTCCACCCACTAAAATGGTTCCACCGCCGCTATGACCCGAAACATCAATCGATGCATTATCGGCAAGTTGAATTTGATCACCTAATACTTTGACTGTTCCACCGCGTTGTCCTCTATGTTTTCCACTCGCAATCATTTTGCCAGAGACTTTGACAGTACCATTTCCACCACCCATTAAAACAATTGAACCGCCTCGCTGCGCTATTGTGTTGGCTTCGATGCGGCCAGACATGTTAATAGAATTATCTAAAATATGGCCCGCGGTTTTAGCGGCTAGTAAAACCTTACCGCCATTTGCAATAATTGTTCCATTGTTACTGACTGCAGAATGCAGCGTCCTTCCATCCGGCGCAACAGCAGGTTTTTTGACCTCAGAATTTACACCAAATTGAATCATTTCATCGCCATAAAAATCGATAGTGTATTCTGTTCCCGAAGCGAGAATAACTTTTCCCATTTTTGCAACAATGACGCCATTGTTTTCTACACCAGGCGCCACTAATGCTGCGATGCCTTCATTTCGAATAGTAATTTTTCCCTCATTAATGATCGCTCCATTCCATTCGGGTGACTGGACAAAGTGATATCGGCCTGCCATAAAATCATCGTTAGTGATATTGGCTGTGGTTGCGAGCAAACCAGACACATCAATGACTGCAGTCGAAGTAAATAACATTCCTGCGGGATTAATCAAAATAATTTTTCCATTTGCTGTAATTGCTCCGCGAATAATGGATGCTCCCATATGAGGATCAATGCGATTTAAAGTAATAGATTGTGAAGAAGGTTGGACGTATTGGGTTTTTTCATGTTCTGCAATGTTATAGCTTCTCCAATCTATAACGGCTTTAGGAGTGGATTGATTAATTTGGACGGTATTAGCATTAGGAGAAGAAATGGCGGCGCTCCCTGCCGTTACTTGCCCGCCTTGCGGATTTGCATAAGTTTCCGTGGTAAAAAATAGCGACAATACAACACTTAAGGCCAAAACAACTGAATGTTTTATAGTTCCTCGCACGTGTCTTCCCGGCTGTGTGTCTCTTTCCTCATTATGGTTAATACCATTATTATTTTTCATTGGATTTTATGGTGTTCCTCGCCGCCTTTCCCTCAATCGTGTGAATTTTTTTTGTAATTATCAAGAGATTAGGAGGAAATGATTAATCCCAAAAAGCTTAGGATTACTTTAAAAGTATAGGAGATAATCAAGGAAAATCCACTGTTTAAAAAAGTATTTTGTTTAATATATTCAAAGTGTTGCAACTAATTGAAAAAATCCTCTGGCTTGCTGGGGATTTTGATTGAGCGGGGTCAATGTTGTTGATTTACGACTTAATGGTTTGGCAAGATACAAGTTGCCATAGAGTTCTGGAGTAAACATAAGCCGTAAACCTGCTCCTGTTGCAGTTAAGTCCTGTCTGGGAGGTGTATTTAAAGTGTCGCGGTTCCAGATCACTCCTGCATCATAAAAAACGTAATATTCAACGGTCTGCAAGAAATGTTTTTCAGGCTGCATGTCTAAGCGTAATTCAATTTTTCCCGCTAATCCTTCATCACCCACAATTTCAGAAGGCCCGTAACCTCGTCCAAAAACAGGGCCGCCCAAGCTGAATTGCTCCGTTGCAAGTAATGGCTGACATGAATATTGTCCAGAAAACGCAGTATAAATTGAAAATGATTTGTAAACAGGTTGAAGACGAGCAAAGTAAGCAGTCAAGCGTGTATATCTTGCACGACCTTCGGGCCGCGATTGTTCCGCATGCATGTGCGCACCCATGATCGGTAAGCCTTGAATCAAATCAATCCCTAAATTATTTGAGCCATTCCATCTATCGGCTGCATCAAAATCAGCGCCCAGTGCGAGAGAGCGGATGCGGTCTTGGTAAAGAGGAAAAGCCAGGATAGTTGACGTCACATTTTGATAATTAGCTGCAAGATGCAGAGAAAGATTTTTTTCGCGCGAACGAATCATGGAATAGTTTAAATTACCGTAAAATGAAGCGCTCATGCCGACAATTTCAACAGGCTCTAACAAAAATTGCGGCTGAGTTGCTATATAACTGGAACCTATCATAAAGTTTAATCCTTTACTATTTATCGGTTCCGTGTGATACAAATTATAATATTGCATTTCACTTTCTTTCGAAGTCACAGTGAAATTTCCGCCAGTTGCATCACCGCCGACAAAAATAGAATTAGCGGATACAGCAAGAGACGATTGAATAGGGCCAATAAAACGCGTACCGTAATTATTATAATCAAGAGATCCTGATATCAATTGCTGTTCAGCGACTAACATTAAATCTGCTGCATCAGGAATTGTTTTGGAGGGCAAAATGATTGCTTTTACGGTCATGCCAGGCAAATCATTTGCCAATAAAATTTCCCGTTGCATGACAGAAATATTTAATGGTCTGGATTGCACAATATGCTGTCCATATTGTTCAAGTAATTTTTTAGCACCTCCGGGTTTTCCTGTGACAGTGACAGAGCTAATAAATCCTTCAATCACGTCAACTCGGACAATACCATTCTTTATTTCTTGCGGCGGTAAGATGGCACGCGACAGAATATATCCTTTTTCTCTATATCGTACTGTAATTTGTTGTACTAAGGATTGCAGATCAGCAACAGAAATTTTCTTGCCGATGGAAGAAGAAAAAATCGACTGGAGTTCTGCATTGGTAAAAACCGTGTTGCCGGATATGATTATCTTATTTAACTGGAAATAAACTGCTTCTCCGCCCGGAATAGGAGCATGGGGTTGAACTTTATTTGAGACGCTTGGAAGTGCCGCTGACTTTTGAGGAAGTGTTTCCATTTGAATATTTTTTTGAATTTGTCCAGGGTCTGAAACGTTGGGTATCTGAAAAGGAATGTCTATACCATACGCTTTCAGGTTGAACCCTAGCGAAATAAGAAAAAATAAAATCAATTTTCTTAAACTTTTGAACATTCCATGTCTCTTTAATATATGCAGTAAGCATACAGTGGTTGTGCTTAGTAAAGTTATGCAGAATTATACTCTATACCCATCGTACCTCAAGATGCGAGATTTTAACATTCAGATTGCGAGAAGTTGAAATGTTCTGATTGAGAAAAATCGCAGGAATACTTTACTGTATTTCAAGATTTTTCGATTGAAGAACATTTCAAATTCGATGCAAGATGAGCTGTTAAAAATCGCATCTTGAGGTACGATGGGTATATGTATTAAGAATAATCGAATTCTTCCATAAGAGCCTGTTTAAGATCTTTTTGTGTACTTTAAAAAGCGGTAGAATCGGCCAAAATCTTCGCAAGTTTTCGTTAAATAGCTCTGCTATTCGCCTCAAACTTGCGAAGATTTTGACTCGATTCCCCACTTTTTAAAGTATACAAAAAGATCTTAAACAGGCTCTAAGGAACAAGTTTTACCGTTACAAAATTTTAGGTTTAATGTGACGCTCAATCCAGCGAGCAGCGATGACGATTAAAGAAACCATCATAATATAAACGATGGCAGTAAACAGATAAGCATTAAAAAATTGAAAATCATCAGCAGCCAGGCTTTGCATACGCGCAAAAAAATCTGTATAACCAATCAAAAAAACGATTGCCGTATCTTTTAAGTTAGCAATGACTTGATTCGTGAGTGCGGGGATTGATGTACGTAAAACTTGAGGTAATGTAATGAGCCGATAAATTTGAAAATCGCTAAATCCTTGCGATTTCGCAGCGGCAAGTTCGTTTGGGTCAAGACCACGATAGGCAGAATTCAAATAAGCTGCATTGTAGGCAGAAACATTGAGAGTAAAACAAATGACTGCGACCGTAAACGCGGAAGGCCCAAAGCCATATTGTGGTAATCCGTAATAAATCAAAAATAATATCACTAGCAAGGGTGTACCGATAAAAAATGAAATGTATGACGCGGCAAGCTTCCTGACAAAAGAATATTGACTGAGAGAAAAATATAAAATGACAATTCCGCCTAATAAACCCGTTATGGTGACCACGGTTGCCAACTGTAATGTATTGACTAAACTGGATAAGATCAAAGGCAAATTTTCAATTAAATCTTTTATAAAAATAACGGGTGAATTTAACACAGTGAATTACTCAAAAAATTGTCTAATGTTAGGATCAGCACTTTTTCTTAGCGAAATGATCGTATCTTCAGCTTTAATGATGCCATGATCAAGAAATGCGACTCGATCTGAAATTTGCTCGGCTAATATGATATCATGCGTTACACAAATAACCGTTACATTTTCATGGCGTAATTTATTAATCAATTGTGCCACTTCCCGTGTCATAATGGGATCTAATGCTGAGGTGGGTTCATCAAAAATAATAATTTCTGGATCCATTGCTAAAGCACGCGCCAACGCTACTCGTTGTTTCTGTCCTCCTGAAATTTGCGAGGGATATTTGTGAATATGGTCAGTCATATTGAATTTAGCCAGGGTCTGTAAGGCTTTTTCTTTTGCTTCATCATGGGACAGATGATGCAATATACGCAATCCAAGCATCACATTATTTAATACGGATAAATGGCGGTATAATGCAAAATTTTGAAAGACAAATCCAATCGTCTGGCGTAATTGCCGCACATTCACGCCAGGAAGAAGAATGTCTTTCCCGTGGAAATAAATCGAACCGGAATCAGGTTCAACCAAGCGATTCAGACAACGAATTAATGTAGTTTTTCCACAACCTGAAGGCCCCATGATAATTTTTATTCCACCGCGCGCGATATCTAAATTCACGCCAGAGAGTATTTCTTTTTGATCAAATTTTTTTACTAAATTTTGTATTTGAATGATCATATATATACCTCTCGCACCGGGTTAAATCTCTCGCAATCTGAGCGCTAAAAAACCTAAAACTCATCTGCGAGAAGTATACTCTATTGAATACTGAATTTTTCTTCTACTGAATTCATGAAAAATAAACAGACTCGGTAGATCAGAAAATATAAAATACCAAGAACCAGATAAATTTGCATACTATGATTAATAGTTGCGGTCAACGCTGTTGCTTGTCTCGTAATCTCAGAAATACCAATCGTATAAGCAAAAGGTGAATTTTTAAGAGTAGAGGTAAACTCATTGACCATACCGGGATAAGAAAAACGTAACATTTGCGGAAATTCAATAAAAAAAAGCCTTTGTAAATAACTCATACCGGAAGCTTCCGCTGCAAGCAATTCTGATGAATCAATTGACAATAAAGCGCCGCGAAATACTTCGGTTAAATAAGCACCTGCCACTAGCCCTAAGCTTAAATTCATTGCTAATAAGGGTTGAATTTTCAACCCTATTCCAGGAAATCCAAAATAGACTAAAAAAATCAATACTAAAACTGGGACAGCGCGAAAGATAAAAGTAAAAGTATCGACCAGTCTTGTTAGACCCGGAATACCGAGGTGACGCAAACTGACCATCAGAAGAGCCATGATCGTACCAGTCAGAAAACAAGACACTGTTACGATAATGGTCTCATCGATTCCCTGGAGCAGTTGCCAGACAATATTTAAAACGTCCAATCAGTTCATCCATTTGTCTACAATTTCTTTGATTTTTTGAGGGCCGAGTTTATCAAGATATTCATTAAAATCAGCTAGAATTGGCGAATCTTTACGAAACGCAAAACCTAATTGATCATTGTTTTTAAATACATAACTGCTCTGGATCGGATAATGGCGTTTATTGCGATAATCAAAAAAGACTGGCTCTTCAACAAAAGCTAAATCAACTTTACCATTTTTTAATTCAAGCAACACTTCATTATAAGATGGATAGAGTTTTACATCTTTCAATGAATAATATCCTTTGGGTTCCAGGTCCTTTTTGATGAGATCTGAATAGGCCATACCGCGAGGGTAAGCGATTGAGTATTTTTTTAATTGCGAAAGATCTGAGATTTTAATGTTTCTCGTGGTTAGACTGACAAGATACCATGAATTATCATAATAAGGTTTAGAAAAATCCATCACTTGTTTGCGTTTAGGCGTAATGGAGATACCAGAAAATGCAACATCCGCTTGACCGCTCACTACTGCACCCAGCATACCATCAAAAGTATATTCTTTAATTTTTAACTGACAACCACGATCTTTGCAGTAATCATTGAAGATTTCTAAGTCTACTCCTTGAAGTTTTCCTTTATCTGATTTAAACAACATGGGCGGAGAGTTGGCTGCCACTGCAACGTTAATGACTTCACCTTTTTTAATAGCTGCAAACGCTGTTGATGAGAAGAATAGTGCGAGACATATCGATAAGAAAGCCATTCGTGAAACCATAGAAACAACCTCATGCTAAATTTTAGGGAAAGAGAAAAATAATATCAAAAAACCTCATAATTTAAAATGCTTGCGGCACATTGAAACATATCGTTCATTACCGCCGATTTGGATTTGCTCTCCGGTTTTAATTGTTTTTCCATCAGTATCAATACGTGCATTCATCGTAGCTTTTTTCCCGCAATGACAAATTGTTTTAATCTCAACCAAGTTGTCTGCCCAAATTAATAAATATTGACTTCCCTCAAAAGGTTCGCCGCGAAAATCACTACGCAGTCCATAAGTCAAAACCGGTAAATTTAATTGATCGACAAGTTGAGTCAGTTGAATCACTTGCTCCTTCGTTAAAAATTGCGCTTCATCTACCAGAATACAAGCTAATTTCGGATGGTCCAATAAGTATTTTTCTGTATATTCCAATAAATTAAAATGACTATCAAATGAAACAGCCATGGAAGAAAGGCCGATACGCGAAGCAATTTGATCCTGGCCAAAACGTTTATCAATCGCTGAAGTAAAGAGTAATGTTTCCATCCCTCTTTCTTGATAATTATACGAAGACTGCAGCAAAACAGTGCTTTTTCCTGCATTCATTGCGGAATAATAAAAATAAAGCTTGGCCACAAAAATATCCTGTTCATGCTGCCGGCAGCAGAGAGCTAATGTAAAGTTTCTGCCGTCACGAGATTTTCGCTGATTTGCACATCCGTATAACTGCTTCCTTTGTAAATATTTTCGCAGATTTTTTTTGCTAACAATTCAATATCAATATTTTTATCGTCAGTCCGTTTCGAATAACAAATTATCATCATAAACTGGGTGATATCAATTAAAAGAAAGAAAAGCAAATCATGGTAAAAATCATTTCGCTGATCAAACTGCCGCGTTACCTGATCGATTATTGCCGCAAAAGAAGCAGTTAATTTCTGTCTGATTTCATCGGGCCCATCAACCATGTCGTTCGTTATGTTTAAAATCGGCTGGCTATCATCTTGCGATAATAAATTTTTGATTGTGTTAATGATCTCGGGCGCAGGCAACAAATGCATCACGTCAAAATTTCCTTCTTCATTACGCGCTTCCAATATTTTTTTAACACGGGCCAACATTTTTTTTCGATCATGCGCATAAAATTTAAATAAAACTAATCCGGCTAGCAATCCAAAATAAGAAACAAAAGAAATTAAGTTAATTTCTTTTGTATTGTTTTCTGTCGAGATGTTTTCTATCGCATACAATATGATGCCATCTGAAATTTGATGAATAGAACTCATCTTGATTGGATTGTATTGTTCTAACAGAAGATTTAACTTGGTATTGGTTTTTATCACTGAATGGATTCCCTAGAAGTTTGTGTGAGCCTAAGCCAGGATTGTAAGCAAAATCGAGCTGAAAAACCACTGTCTAGAGACGGATAGTTTGCGGGAGGGCCCTATATTTGTTAATATGCCCTCAATTTCTATCTATAATTATAGGTTTTTATGTCTTCTCCCTTAATTAAAACGCCTGATGAAATTGAAAAAATGCGTGTTGCAGGGCGCTTGACAGCTAATGTATTAGAAGCTGTAGGTACTATTATAAAACCCGGTATTACCACTGCAGCGATCGATGAGTTTTGTGAGCGTTATATTGTAGACACATTGCATGCTATTCCTGGCAGTAAAGGCCAATATGGATATCCCTATACTGTCAATACTTCCGTTAATCGGGTAGTTTGTCATGGCGTTCCTTCATCTACACAAATTTTAGAAAAAGGTGATATCGTCAATGTCGATGTAACAGTTATAAAAGATGGTTATTTTGGCGATAGCAGCAAAACTTTTTGCGTTGGAGAAGTTCCCATGCATGCGAAACGGTTAGTCGATGTTACGCAGCAATGTCTCTATGAAGGTATTAAAAAAGTTAAACCCAATGCAACATTGGGTGATATTGGTCATGCAATTCAAACTTATGCAGAAAAACATGGTTATTCTGTTGTGCGTGAGTATTGTGGTCATGGTATTGGGAAAAAAATGCATGAGGAACCCCAGGTGATGCATTTTGGTGTTCCTGGTAAAGGGATGATATTGCAAACAGGCATGACATTTACTATTGAGCCCATGATTAACCAGGGAAAAGCGGCAGTTAAAAATATTAAAACAAAAAGTATTACCACTACCGATTGGTATGTTGCTGTTACTGCAGACCGACGTTTATCTGCGCAATGGGAACACACCATATTAGTGACTGATAATGGGTTTGAAATTTTAACCCTTCGTGAAGAAGAACAAGACATTCTTGCTTCATTCTGAATTTTTGTAATAGCTCAGCCCCATTGGTTGTCATCGCGGAATTTACTCACTCTTAATTCGCGTTTTTTGCGAATTTAGAGTGAGTTAATGTCCGCGATCTACCCAAATGAGAATCAAGGGTAGATCGCGGACATTAAGCGCTGCTAAGCGAGCAAAAGGCGCTCGCCAAGCAGCGCTAAATTCCGCGATG
>DATIJV010000012.1:0-12441 GCA_035478255.1 Gammaproteobacteria bacterium | reverse complement strand
AACAAATGGGGCTGAGCTATTACCTTTTTTACTGCTTTTGCTCTAAAGCCCTTGCCTGACAAGGGCTTCAAGTCAATCGGCTTTCCTTAGCTTGATGCCTATGGGGGAAAGGGGAAGGAGGTAAAAAAGCGAATGACGCATTATTCATCCCAACTCAACGCGCCACCCGTCTGATATTCTGTTACCCGCGTCTCAAAAAAATTCTTTTCTTTTTTCAAGTCCATCATTTCACTCATCCACGGGAAAGGATTCGTCGCGCCCGGAAACTGCTGAGTTAGCCCTATCTGAACACAGCGGCGATTCGCAATAAAATGTAAATATTCTTTAAACATTTCCGCATTCATTCCCAAAATTCCACGCGGCATTGTATCTATCGCATATGTATATTCCAATTCTACGCCTTCATGAATCATGTCAATCACTTCTTTCTTAAATTTCTCAGTCCACAAATGCGGATTTTCAATTTTAATTTGATTAATTACATCGATTCCATAATTCAAATGCATGGATTCATCACGTAAAATATATTGGAATTGTTCAGCCGTTCCTGTCATTTTATTGCGGCGTCCCATCGAAAGCACTTGCGTAAATCCAACATAAAAGAAAATCCCTTCAAAAATTACATAAAATGCAATTAAATCTCGCAATAAACGCTGATCATTTTCAGGAGTGCCTGTATGAAAATCAGGATCTCCTAAACTTTGGGTATATGGCAATGACCATGCTGCTTTCCGCGCTACTGCCGGCAATTCGCGGTACATATTAAACACTTCCGCTTCATCCATCCCCAAACTTTCAATGACATGCTGATAGGCATGCGTATGCAAGGCTTCTTCAAATGCTTGGCGTAATAAATATTGCCGACACTCTGGATTGGTAATATGCCGATAGACAGCCAGCACCAAATTATTGGCAACCAGCGAATCTGCAGTCGAAAAAAATCCTAAATTACGCTTGATAATCATGCGCTCGTCTTCAGTCAAGCCATGCGGATCTTTCCATAATGCAATATCTGCTGACATATTTATTTCATTCGGCATCCAGTGATTGGCGCATCCATCTAAATATTTTTGCCACGCCCATTTATATTTAAACGGAACCAGTTGATTGAGGTCCGCGCGGCAATTAATAATGCGTTTATCATCAACCTGAATTCGTGCTGCACCCATTTCCAGGGCTTCAAGACCAGTCGCACCGCCGGTGTTCATTTTCGCTAGTGACATATATATACCTCTCTTAAGTTATTGGCACGCTTCACAAGTTGGATCGGTGATTAAACAAGCCTTCGGGCCTGCATCTGCTTCCACAGCATTCAACGTATTGTCAGTGACAGTGGATTTTTCAGCATTCGTCGCGCCCATACTGCGCAGATAATACGTGGTTTTTAAACCACGCTCCCACGCAAGACGATACAGATTATCCAGTTTTTTACCCGATGGTTGTGCCATATAAAGATTTAATGATTGTGCCTGGTCAATCCATTTTTGCCGGCGTGAAGCGGCTTCAACTAACCAGGATGGATCAATTTCAAACGCTGTTGCATAACGCATTTTTAAATGTTCAGGTATACGATTAATTTTTGAAACACTGCCATTATAATATTTCAAATCATTGACCATGACATCATCCCATAAATTCAGTTTTTTCAAATCCGTAACCAGATAGGGATTAATCACAGTGAATTCGCCAGACAAATTCGATTTCACAAACAAATTTTGATAAGTCGGTTCAATGGATTGCGAAACGCCTGTAATATTGGCGATAGTTGCAGTGGGCGCAATGGCCAATACATTGGAATTACGCATTCCAACTGCCATGACGCGCTTGCGTAAATTTGCCCAATCCATTGTTTGACTGCGGTCTTGCACTAAATGCTGGCCGCGCTGTTTCGCTAATAATTCGATAGAATCAATCGGCAAAATGCCCTGGCTCCATAAAGATCCTTCAAAAGAAGAATATTTTCCGCGTTCTTCTGCGAGCAGGGTAGAGGCTTCAATCGCATAATAACTGATTTGCTCCATGGAACGATCTGCAAATTCCAACGCATCTTGAGATGTGTAAGAAAAACCGAGTTTATACAAGGCATCCTGAAATCCCATCAATCCCAATCCAATCGGACGATGTTTGATATTTGAATTGCGCGCTTGCGGGACGGAATAATAATTAACATCAATCACGTTATCCAGCATGCGAATTGCGGTATGGATCGTACGGCGTAATTTTTCCTGGTCCAGACCCGTTTCAGATAAGTGGTTAATCAGGTTGATGCTTCCCAGGTTACACACAGCAATTTCATCCAGAGAGGTATTTAATGTGATTTCTGTGCAAAGATTTGAGCTGTGCACGACGCCAATATGCTGCTGAGGCGAACGCAAATTACAAACATCTTTAAATGTAATCCACGGATGTCCAGTTTCAAATAACATGCTGAGCATTTTGCGCCATAAAGTCAGTGCAGGAATTTTTTTGACATTATGCAATTCACCGCGCGCGGCTTTTGCTTCATAAGCGGTGTAAGCTTTTTCAAATGCTTTACCGTATAAATCATGCAAATCAGGCACTTCATCTGGCGAAAATAAAGTCCATTCACCTGTCTCCATCACGCGTTTCATGAATAAGTCAGGAATCCAGTTGGCCGTATTCATGTCATGCGTCCGACGGCGTTCATCACCTGTGTTTTTACGTAATTCCAGAAATTCTTCGATATCTTTGTGCCAGGTTTCGAGATAACCACAGACAGCGCCTTTGCGTTTGCCGCCTTGATTGACCGCAACAGCTGTTGCATTGGCGACACTCAAAAAAGGAACGACGCCAAGCGACTTGCCATTAGTTCCTTTGATTCTGGCACCCATTGCACGCACATTTGTCCAGTCATTTCCCAAACCGCCTGCATATTTCGACAATAAAGCATTATCTTTTATGGCTGCAAAAATGCCGTCCAGATCATCAGGCACAGTCGTCAAATAACAACTGGATAATTGCGGGCGGAGCGTTCCTGAATTGAATAATGTGGGTGTCGAACTCATAAAATCAAATGTCGATAACAAATTATAAAATTCAATTGCACGTGCTTCTTTATTTTTTTCACCTGAGGCAAGACCCATTGCCACACGCATAAAAAACATTTGCGGTAATTCAAAGCGCACGCCGCGGCTATGAATGAAATAGCGGTCGTAAAGCGTTTGTAGACCTAAATAATTAAATTGCAGATCGCGTTCGGGCTTAAGAGCAGCCGCCAGTTTTGCGAGATCAAATTCTTTCAGTTTCGGATCGAGCAATTCGAGTTCAACACCGTATTTGAGATAAGCTTGCATATAAGTGAGATATAATGCATTCATTTCATCAAATGTGGCGCGATCTTTTATTCCTAAAAAAGTTAAGGCTTCACTGCGCAGATCATCTAGCAATAATCGTGCTGCAACGAAACTGTAGTTGGGTTCTTTTTCAATCAGAACACGCGCAGACATGATCAGTGCTTTATTGACATCTTTCGCAGGAACTTTATCAAATAAATTACGCTGGGTGTCTTCAATTATGTGTGTTGCTGAGACATCCGTCAAATCAGTGCATGCGCTTTTGACCAGTGTCACCAGACGGTCAAGATCCAAAGGAACTACGCTTCCATCATCAAGCGTTACATTCAAAGTTTGCTGAGTTTCTTTTGTTGTCTGTTGTTCTGCGCGAGCTTTACGGCGTTCTTCACGATAAAGCACATACGCGCGCGCGACTTTATGTTCACCGCTGCGCATTAAAGCCAGCTCAACCTGGTCTTGAATATCTTCAATATGAAGCGTTCCGCCATAAGATAACCTTCGAGTGAAGGTGTCAGTGATTTTTCCCACCAGGTTCGCCACTTTTTCATGGACTCGATTGGAACCGGCGGCCGAGTCGCCTT
Organism: Gammaproteobacteria bacterium; assembly: GCA_035478255.1. Classification (GTDB taxonomy): domain Bacteria; phylum Pseudomonadota; class Gammaproteobacteria; order DSM-16500; family DSM-16500; genus DATIJJ01. The sequence continues at coordinate 8,546 of DATIJV010000012.1, read as the reverse complement.
CTACAGCCAAAAAGGCTTTAGTCATGGCGGCTGTTATTTTCGATGCATCGAATACGGCTACGGTGCCATCACGGCGAATGACTTTTAAATGGCCAGGCGCTGTGGCAGTAAGGTCCGTATTGAATGGTTTGATTGTTGCAGTGGTTTTGTTGAGTAATTCTGTTTCCATAAGCCCCTCCCGAGCGTCGTTAGAATATTCTTTCCACAAGGTACTACATGATGTTAGCAATCGCATAAAAAACACAACATATAGGATGTATTGCGTGTTGTTATACAAGATAGTGTATATTTCCAAACTATGCAAGAGAACAAGATGTGGGGGAGTTGTGGATATCTTGTGGGAATATAAATTTTACGGCACAATGGCTGCTATACTTAGCGCGGATATAACGAGAGAAGGATTAAAAAGCTATGGATTCAAAAACCAATCCCGTCAAAAAAATTAAAACACGCGGCATTTATCTCTTACCTAATTTGCTGACAACTGCTGCATTATTTTCCGGTTTTTATTCCATTGTTGCGGCAATGAAAGGCTATTTTGATGTGGCGGCGATTGCTGTCTTTATTGCGATGGTATTGGATGGTCTGGATGGACGTGTTGCCCGCATGACAAATACCCAAACGGCGTTTGGTGCTGAATATGACAGTCTTTCTGATATGGTGGCATTTGCCATTGCGCCTTCGCTGATTGTGTATAGCTGGTCATTGCATACCTTAGGGAAATTCGGCTGGCTGGTAGCATTTATTTACACGGCTGCGACCGCTTTGCGTCTGGCGCGTTTCAATACCCAGTCGCATGATACGGATAAACGTTATTTTCAAGGATTACCTTCGCCGGCTGCGGCAGCGGTAGTCGCAGGAATGGTCTGGTGCGCGAGTTATTATGAAATTTCAGGAATGTTTATTGCGGTTCCTGCAGCGGTCGTGACTTTATGTGCGGCAGCTTTAATGGTGAGCCGTGTGCGGTATTACAGCTTTAAACAGATTGATTTTAAAGGAAAAGTTCCATTTATCATGGTGGTGATTTTAGTTTTTATTATTGCAGGAATTGCAATCGATCCTCCGCAGATTTTATTTGGTGTTTTTCTGGTTTATGGAGGTTCGGGGCCGGTTGTGACGCTATGGCAGTTGCGAAAGATGCGAAGACGTTTGAAGATGGATAATAAAAAATGATTTACGTCCTAATATTCTCTTAATGAAAAATAGATATACTACGCCTCAAATATTTTTCTAACGAAGAGTGGGGCTTGCATGAATTCACGCGATTTAGAGTCATATGACTTATTTGTGGCTGTTAAAGACTTTTTAAATGGATATTGTGCGATAAGTTATATCCAGACTTTATTAGAACAGGGTGCTTCGCAAAATTACTGCGACCCTTCCAATGGCGACACGTGTTTGCATCTTGCTGTTCGTCATGATCGTGATGTTCTTATTTCACTGCTTTTGTATCACGGGGGCGATATTACAAGAGTAAATCATGCTGGGCGTACACCTATCCAGTTAGCTGATTGTCTGGGATTAAAGAACAGTGTAAAAGCGATTGCCATTAACAAAAGCACGGATGCTGAAGACAAGGCAGGATACAATGATATTTTAATCTCAGCTGCCTATTCACGGGACAAGGGAATGGTTGCTTGTTTATTGGAAGCAGGAGCCAGGCCTTGTAAAAATCTCATGAGTGATCTTGCTTACAACGAATATTGGAATGTCGTTATGCTAATAGCTCGTCATGTACGAACTGATAAAGAAGATACGGCAAATTATGCCAAGGCTTTATTCAAGGCCGTTGAAGCAAACGAACTGGAAGTTGCAAATGTTTTGCTGAAAGCAGGTGCGCCAACTACATTTACGACCCTTTTGGGTTCTGGTCTTGGTGCGGAGGATGAGAATTGTTTGCATAGAGCCGCGAAGCAGATAAATCTTCCCATGATGATTTTACTTTTTTCATTTGGTATATCTATTTCCGATAAGGATTATTCTGGGAACCTGGCTAGCTTCTATGCACCTCAGTTGTTTAGATTTAGCTGCGAGACAAGTGCTAAAGCAAAACAGGTTCGAAATGAATTTTCTGCTGTTATTCAGTCACGGCGTCAGGCAAAATCATACTTTAATCGAATGTCTCCAGACTGTTTGAATTTGATCATTCGATTTCTGAGCTTGCGGCCAGTCAATGCTGTAACGTCTTATCCATCTGTGAAGTCCACTCGGGATTTTATGACGAAAGTTTCCGCTGAGTGTCTTTTGAAATCATCTGTAGGTATGTTTAAATTCCATTCGCAACAATCCGAAGATTTTCTTAAAGAAGTCAAGAAAATTGTAGAAACAGAGGCTGTTACGACTGAAAAGATCAATTTGGCAGTCAAGAAATTTATGGATACAAACCCCGATTTAAATTCTAGAACAGTGAAATTGTTGACTGAATATAAATTCATCCAGAAAGAAGAGAAAAAGAATGAGAACGGTTACAAAATAAGACAGTAGTACACTATAAAGTTAATTTTTAATACCTCCTTCCCCTTTCCCCTTCCTCCAAGCGAAAAGCGCGCTTGGAGGAAGGGGGACGTTCTAATTTAGCGCATCTGTATCGGAGCGTCCCCCTTCCTCCACATGCTTTTTGTGGAGGAAGGGGAAAGGGGAAGGAGGTAAAAAATCAAAGAAATCTAAAAATCAACACTCTGGAATATTCGCCGCCAATCCACCTAACGACGTTTCTTTATAAATAGACATCATATCTTTTCCTGTTTGTTTCATCGTTGCAATGACTTTATCCAGCGAAACAAAATGCTCGCCATCACCCAATAAAGCGAGCCGCGCAGCATTGACAGCCTTGACTGCCCCCATTGCATTGCGTTCAATACAGGGAATTTGTACCAGGCCATTGATCGGATCACACGTCATTCCTAAATGATGTTCCATTGCAATTTCCGCTGCATTTTCAATTTGATGAATTGTTCCGCCCAAAACCGCAGTCAATGCGCCCGCTGCCATTGAACATGCCACGCCGACTTCGCCCTGACAGCCCACTTCCGCCCCTGAAATCGATGCGCCCTTTTTATAAAGAATAGCAATCGCGCCCGCAGTTAATAAAAAATCAACGACATCTTCATTTTTAGCTTCGGGATAAAAATCCAGATAATAATGCAAAACCGCAGGAACCACACCCGCGGCGCCATTGGTCGGAGCTGTCACAACACGGCTTCCCGCAGCGTTTTCTTCGTTCACTGCAATCGCATATAAATTTAACCAAGCCATGCTGTCTGTATATTCATGCGAAATCGGACGGCCTTTTTGCAGCAGTTTTTGTAATAATTCCGGTGCACGGCGTTTGATTTTCAAGCCGCCGGGTAAAATACCGCGAGTTTTGCAGCCTTTGTCGATACATTCACGCATGACTTCGGCGATTTTTGTAAGACGTGCGAGAACGTCTGCTTTCGGCCGCAGGGTTGATTCATTGGCCAGCATCACTTCTTTAATGGAAAGTTGATTTTTTTCAGAATGAGCCAGTAATTCCCGGGTAGTAGAAAATGGATAAGGGAAAGAAGTATCTTGTGCCGCAGTGCGTTGCTGATTTTCATCAATAATAAATCCACCGCCGATCGAATAATAAATTTTTGCAAGCAGCGTGTGGTTCGTTTTATCAAAAGCTGTAAAGCGCATTCCATTCGTATGCAAAGGCAATAAATCTTTTAAATTGAATTCAAAATCCTGATTAAAATTAAAAGCAATTTGATGCTTATGACACAAATTAATTTGCTGTTGCGTGAGAATTTCCTCTGCGCGCGGACGAATCAGATCAGGATCCACGGAATCAGGCGCATTTCCTTCTAATCCTGCTAAAATAGCAGCATCTGTACCATGTCCCTTGCCGGTAAAAGCAAGCGAGCCAAATAATTCTATTTTTATTCTGTGGGTCTGGTTTAATTGATTTTGTTGATCTAACCATTCCACGAATTCTTTCGCGGCTTTCATGGGGCCTACGGTGTGAGAACTGGAAGGCCCGATACCAATAGAAAATAAATTAAAGATGCTGATTGTCACGTGATGCTCCCAATGGCGGGCTCTAAGTAGGGTGGGCAAAGGCATGTTTTTTGCCGTGCCCACCATCCAAATTTTTAATGTTTATTCTACACGATTAATGCTAAAATTCACTCATTTATTATGAGGTTTGAATGCGCACTCAGCCAGTTTTTAAAAATCCCCGTATTTTGGCTGTTGCGCTGCTTGGATTTTCTTCCGGGCTGCCTTTAGCCTTAACGGGTTCCACTTTGCAAGCCTGGTTTACCCAGGCCGGAATCAGTTTAATGGCGATTGGGGCACTTTCTCTGATCGGAATTCCTTACGCATTAAAATTCGTCTGGGCGCCGATCATGGATAAAGTCATTCCGCCGTTTTGGGGCAGGCGGCGAGGCTGGATCGCGATTACGCAAATGGGTTTATGTGCAGCATTATTTTTTTTGGCGAATTTGGATCCTCGATTACATGCTGTCACAATGGGACAAGTAGCATTATTTATCGCGTTTTTTTCCGCATCGCAAGATATTGCAATTGATGCCTATCGTACGGATACACTTTTACCCAGTGAACGGGGTTATGGCTCGGCATTTTTTATTTTTACTGCACGCGTTTCGGTGATTATATCAGGCGGTTTGGCATTAATCCTGGCAGACCGCATTGGCTGGAAAATGACTTATCAATTCATGGCGGTTTTGATGCTGCTTTCAGCGAGTGTGACCTGGTTTGCTCCTGATATTCCAGATTCTATAAAACCACCGAACAGCTTTAAAGCAGCGATTGTGGAACCGTTTAAAGATTTATTTCGACGCGAAGCGATTTTTTTAATTTTGCCTTTTATTATTTTATATAAATTTGGCGATGCGCTGGCGTTGCAATTAATGAGTACATTTTTATTAAGGGGATTAGATTTTACATTGACCGATGTTGGCATTGCATATAAAACCATCGGGTTTGCAGCCAGCATTATGGGAGCGCTAGCTGGGGGTGCATTATTAGGGCGCTTAGGGTTGTTTCGATCATTATTGTTTTTTGGCATTGCGCAAGCGTTTACAAATTTATTATTTATGCTGCTTGCAATAGTCGGTAAAAATTACAGTATGATGATTACTTCTATGTTTCTTGAAAATTTTTTTACAGGGATGAGCACGACAGCGTTACTGGTTTTTGTGACAGCGTTATGCAATCAAAAATACAGTGCAACACAATTTGCCTGCTTGTCGGCGTTATTTTCCATCGGACGGATTTTTCTGGGCCCTTTGGCCGCGGTGATGGTAGCCCGTCTTGGCTGGGCATATTTTTATGGTTGGACTTTTGTGATTTGTTTTCCAGCACTTCTTTTATTGGGTTTAATGCGGAGTAGGGTAACTTTTAATGCTGAAGCTATTGCTTAAATTTAAAATATTATGTTTTCTGTTTATTGTTTTTTTCTCGTTAAACACGGCCCTTTATGCCGAAGACGAAAACACGGATGAAAATTTTTATCCCGATAAAACAAGACTGGTAACACAGCAAATTGATTTGCTCAAAACGCGTTTAACACGCGCAGAAGTTGAATTGCAAACCTTGCAAAAACAACAAAAACGAGAAGATTTGACTGTGCTCACACCTGATCGTGTCAATAAACAATTGCTTGATGAAGTGGGATTGAATATCGCTATTGCCAAATCCAATCTGGATAGCATCAATATTGAATTGACAGAATCCCAGCAAGATGTGATTCGATTAGAAAAAGATGTGCAGGAAATCCAGAACCAGCTCAACATATTTAATATTTTTGGTCTGAAAATTGCGCGCAATGGAACACCTGATCTGGAACATTTGCGAAACGAATTAGACAATCAAACCGCACTTTTGCAGTGGGAAAAAACGCGCGTTACTTATTTGTTAAAATTACAAAGTTATGCAGAAAGCGTGCTGCAATTATATAAATCACGCCATGCACGCGTTGAATCCATTTTGAAATCTCAAACCATATTATTATTGAAAGAGCAGCAAGCCCAAACAGAATTGGGTTTTGAGCAGCAGCAAAGTGTCTGGCTGCAGCGGTTGAATAATTTGAAATTGCAACTGAATGAATCTCACGGTAAAAATCTGGATAAAATCGCGTATGAAAAATTGCAAAATGAAATTTTTTATGTGAATGAAAATGTCAATTTAACTTATTTGCAAATGTTGATCGCGCGCTATCAGGATCAAATTCAGCAATTAAGAATTTCTATTGCGCATGGAAGCTCTATTACTTTGTTTAATAAAGCAACTGACCAGGCGCAACTTTTGGCGAAACAACTTTCTCGCTTGAACTTGTTATTAACCGAACGCTTGCAAATATTAACAAAACGAAAAAATTATTTTGCGCAATTGCAGCAAACTACAGATAAAACGCAAACGGATTTTAATAATCTGGATGCGCAATATCAAACGGCAATTACAAAAGTCGCAACTTTAAATAAAAATTTAATTGCTTTTCGTGCGATGCTGGATCATGAACTTCAGCAGGAATTATCTGCGCGTCAGGGATTGCCGGGATTGGGTACGAAAGCGTGGCTCGAAGTGGGAGGCGAATTACTGCTTGTTCCGACTCTGGCTTTTCAGGTTTTCAAGAGTTTAAGCTATAGTGTGTTAAAAGGTGTGTTAAACGTTAGTCTTTGGGGGTGGGCGCTTTTATTGGTTCTGGAAGTGATCTGGAGCGCGATATTTGTTTTTTTTAATATTTTTTTAAAAAAGATTGTTGTTCGTGTACCAGACCATGAATTTGGTCATATTAATTTGAAGTGGTTGTTTATCAAATTACTCCATCGCAATTTAATTGATATCGCACTCGTCGGAAATTTTTTCTGGCTGCTGTCTTTTTTAGGTGTGCCTTCTCAAAATTTTACGATATTAATTAATCTTGCTTTCGTCTGGTTTTTTTTCAAAGCGATTATTCTGATTGCGAGATTGTGTTTGGTTGAAACTGCGCATGATCGGGCGGGGCATGATGTTCGTCTTTATCATCAATTAAAATGGATTTTTTTAACAGGCGGCATTATCACGGCATTGACTGTATTTATGCATCAATTACCTGTGATTTATGAGGTTAAAGATTTATTTATTCGCGTGTTTTTACTATTTTTATTGATCGCATCCATTTTTTTACTGAAACAATGGCAATTGGTTCCCGGGCTTATTTTGCCGCATATTGATAATCGTCGAACGTATTTGAAACGCGTAATTGTGCTGCTAGGATTATTAATTCCGCTGGTTTTGCTGATCAACTCTTTGATTGGCTTGCTGGGTTTCGTCAATCTGGTTTTAACAATTTCCTGGTATGAAAGTATTTTTATTTTAGTGCTAGTGGGTTATTTGTTATTGCGTGGATTGTTGATCGACAGCATGGAGTGGATATCGAAAATTTTGATTCGGCATGTAACGAATGGGTGGCTCTGGACGGAAGCGTTTTTAAAACCGATCGATCGTGTGCTGCATATCGTTTTATTTTTGTCGGCGTGGGCAGTGTTATTTTTATTTTATGGCTGGGACCGGCAATCGCCAGTTGTCGAACGGTTAAATAAACTATTGCATTATCGTTTAGCGGATGTGTTGAATACAACGATTACGCCAATGAGTATCATTGAGCTTGCAATCGTGATTTCCCTGCTTTATTGGGCTGCGCGCTGGACACGGGAATTTATGTATCGAATGTTGTTGTCGCACACAAAAGATTTAGGTTTACGAAACAGTCTTGCAATATTAAGTCAATACGCAATGATTTTGATTGGAGTTTTTATCAGCTTGCGTTTGCTCGGAATTGATTTTCGCGCATTGGCATTTGTTGCAACGGCGTTTGCGTTTGGTGTGGGATTGGGATTGCGTGATCTGGTAAACAATTTCGCCTGCGGATTTTTGCTTTTACTTGAGCGGCCACTGCGTGTTGGCGATATTATCAGTATTAATGGCTTTGAAGGCGATGTGACGCACATTGGCGGCCGTGCTGTTACGGTGCGCACCTGGGACCATATGGAAGTGATTGTTCCGAATGCGGAAATTTTTAGCAAGTCATTTACCAACTGGACGGCAAAAGATAATATTGTTCGCACAGTATTAACAATTAAAACTAATCGTCATGATAATCCACACGAGATTCAAACGATTATTCATCGGGTTTTAGATCATCAGAAAAATGTTTTGGTCGATCCGGCGCCTGAAGTTTTTATGACAGAATTAGCGGATGGCCAGATTGAATTTGAAGTGCGGTATTATGTTAATTTACGCCAAATCAAATCACGTTACAGTTTGCGTTCAGAAGTGTTAATTGCGATTTGGGATGCGTTTGAAAAACATGGGATACAGCCGCCTTATCCGCATCATGAGATTCATTTGAAGGGCAGCGGGTTGATGACAGCGGGTAATTAACCTGAGTTATGGATAAGAACCCTTTTAAAACGTCGTCTTTATTGCAAGTACGGCGTTGAAAACTTAAAAAAATGAGTCATGTAGAAAGTGCTACACTCCTCATTTTTTTAAGTTTTCGCCTTGTACTTACAATAAAT
>DATIJV010000011.1:0-10609 GCA_035478255.1 Gammaproteobacteria bacterium | reverse complement strand
ACTTAATGTCCGGGATCTACTTATCATTTGGGTGGATCCCGGACATTAACTCACTCTAAATTCGCAAAAAGCGCGAATCAAGAGTGAGTAAATTCCGGGATGACGCTCTAAGCCGGTTTTTTCTTAACTTAATGGCAGTGGAGGAAGGGGAAGGAGGTATTAAAAATTAAGAGAAGCCCAATGTCAGACATTGAAATCGAAATCGACGGCAAGCCTTTAAAAGCTAAGCCGAATAGCATGGTCATCCAAGTTGCGGATGAGGCGGGGATTTACATCCCGCGGTTTTGCTATCACAAACATTTATCCATTGCTGCCAATTGCCGCATGTGTCTGGTCGAAGTTGAAAAATCTCCCAAAACTTTACCCGCTTGTGCAACACCCGTTATGCCCGGCATGAAAATTTTTACCAAATCTCCCAAAGCTCTTGCCGCGCAAAAAGCCGTCATGGAATTTCTCTTAATCAACCATCCTCTCGATTGCCCTATCTGTGATCAAGGCGGTGAATGCGAATTACAAGACTTAAGCATGGGATACGGCTCTTCCGAATCTTATTACACATTTGGCAAACGTTCCGTACTCGATCAGGATATCGGCCCGCTCGTTGCCACCGACATGACACGCTGTATTCAATGCACCCGCTGCGTGCGTTTTGGCGATGAAATCGCAGGCATGCGCGAACTCGGTGCTGTTAATCGCGGTGAAGATATGGAAATTGGCACCTACGTCGAAAAAGCCATGCATTCTGAGGTATCCGGCAATATCATTGACCTATGTCCTGTCGGCGCACTGACTTCAAAACCGTTTCGTTTTACTGCGCGTGCGTGGGAACTCAATCAATATCCGACAATCGCCGCGCACGATTGTGCGGGTTCCAACATTTATGCGCATACTCGCAGTGGACAAGTCATGCGCATCGTGCCGCATGAAAATATCGCCATCAATCAAACCTGGATTTCTGACCGTGATCGTTTTAGTTATGAAGGTTTGAATCATCCCGATCGTCTTTTAAAACCTCTGGTACGTGCGAACGGCGAGTGGAAAGAAACTGATTGGCAAACTGCATTGGAAATGGCTGTCGCTCGATTAAGAGGAATTATTACCACAGCGGGTGCAGAAGATATTGGCGCGCTCGCCTCTCCCAATTCCACTCTTGAAGAATTTTATTTATTGCAAAAATTAATGCGGCAATTAGGTTCATCCCATATCGACCATCGTTTACGACAAACTGATTTTTCTGATCAAAATACCATGCCTTTATTTCCTGGAATGAAAGGTTCGATTGCTGATATCGCAGAATCAGATGTTATTGTGTTGATTGGTTCCAACATTCAAAAAGAACAACCTGTCTTAAGTTTGCGTGTGCGTCAGGCAGCACGCCAGGGCGCGCGCGTGATCGCAATGAATATGATGGATTATGATTTTAATTTTCCCATCAGTCTGAAAAAAATTACGGCGCCGCATCAATTTGTGGAAGCATTAAGAAAATTATTGCCTGAATCTGACGAAGACAATCAAGCGTTCATTCAATTATTACGTGAAGCTAAAAAAGTTTGTGTTCTCGTGGGAATTCAAGCCTTTCATCATCCGCAATCTGCAGCGATTCGCACGCTCGCACAGCATATTGGAAATGCTTATCAAGGCACAGTGGGATTTTTGACAGAAGGTGCTAATGCCGCAGGTGCGTGGATTGCAGGTGCTATTCCGCACCGAGAACCGGGTGCAAAAAAAATCGCACAAGCAGGTTTGGATGCGTGTGCAATGTTAAAAAATCCGCGTAAAGCCTATGTTTTATTAAATGTTGAACCTGAGCTGGATTGTGCGAATGCACCGCTTGCATTAAGAGCACTCGAGCAAGCTGAATCTGTCGTTTCATTATCGATCTATAAAAATCCCATATTAATGCAATATGCGCATGTGATTTTGCCCATCACGCCATTTACTGAAACGGCTGGAACATTTGTTAATGTAACAGGCCAATGGCAGCGATTTAATGGCGTTTCGGCACCGCAGGGTGAAGCGCGTCCTGCGTGGAAAGTTTTACGTGTGCTTGGAAATTTATTTCATTGTGAAGGTTTTGATTACCGCACAGCGCATGAAATTCATGAAGAAATCAAAACAATTGATCATGCAGACAGTGTTCAAACGATTTCGGAAATTCCACCTATTCAACAAGCGAAGCATAATTTATCTCGTATCGGTGAAATTCCTGTGTACGCGGGAGACAGCCTGGTCAGACGTGCAAAATCCTTGCAAGCCGCACAAAATATTATTCAGGGAAATCTGATTGCTGTGCGTTTGCATCCACAAACGGCGGAAGAACTCGGTGTAAAAGAAGCAGATTACGTGATGGTTTCAGAAGACAAACATCGCATCAGATTGCCTGTTTTGATTGACAAACGTGTGCCGCCTCGCGCGGTTTATGTCGCAGGCGGTATTTTAGCGACGAATGAGTTAGGTGAGTTGTATGGTCCAATAGAGGTCCAAAAAATATGATTGAACAACTCTTACTGATTGCTGTGATTGGCATTAAAATTCTTGCGATTGTGCTTGTACTGCTGCTCGCAGTGGCGTACTTGACTTATCTTGAACGCCGGATCATTGGATTTATGCAATTGCGAATTGGCCCTAATCGAGTGGGACCTTACGGGTTAGCTCAGCCGTTTGCGGATGTCATCAAATTAATGAATAAAGAAATTATTATTCCAACCCTGTCTAATCGCTTTTTATTTGTGATTGCTCCTGTGATTAGCATTGGCACGGCATTTGCGGGTTGGGCTGTCATTCCATTTAGCAAATCGATAGAGCTTGCCAATATTAACGCAGGCGTGTTGTATGTGTTTGCCTTATCCTCGCTCGGTGTCTATGGGGTTTTAATTGCAGGTTGGGCATCCAATTCAAAATATGCTTTATTCGGTGCATTGCGTGCTGCAGCGCAATCTATTTCTTATGAAATAGCAATGGGCTTTGCTTTGATTGGTGTCATGATGGCGGCAGGCTCTCTCAATTTTCAGACGATCATCACAGCGCAATCGGGAGGGTTTTGGCACTGGTACTGGCTGCCTTTGCTGCCTTTATTTATTGTTTACTGGATTGCAGGTGTCGCAGAAACCAATCGCGCGCCATTTGATGTGGCAGAGGGCGAATCTGAAATTGTCGCGGGTTTTCATGTAGAATATTCCGGCACCGTGTTTGCCTTATTTTTTCTTGCAGAATATGCGAATATGATTTTAATTTCGGCGCTGGCTGCCATTTTATTTATGGGCGGCTGGTTGTCCCCCTTTCAGGGCATACCTTATCTGGAAGAGGCTTTTGTCTGGGTGCCAGGACTCGTTTGGTTTCTGATAAAATTAAGTTTTTTTGTGTTTTGTTATTTGTGGTTTAGAGCGACATTTCCGCGATATCGTTATGATCAGATTATGCGATTAGGGTGGAAAGTGTTGATTCCTGTTACGATTGTCTGGATTGTGGTGTTGGCATTGGCCATACATTTTCATTTAAGCCCTTGGTTTACGGAATAAAATATGTCTCGGTTAGTGCAATATATTAAAAGTTTTGCTTTTTGGGATTTGCTGATCGGTCTTCGGCTGACAGGACGGTTGTTTTTTAGAACCAAAACGACGATTCAGTTTCCAGAAGAAAAGACACCGACGTCTCCCCGATTTCGTGGATTGCATGCTTTGCGGCGTTATCCGAATGGGGAAGAGCGTTGTATCGCGTGTAAATTATGTGAAGCGGTTTGTCCGGCTTTGGCGATTACGATTGAGGCAGAGCCGCGGGTTGATGGTTCGCGACGCACGACTTTATATGAAGTGGATTTATTTAAGTGTGTTTTTTGCGGATTTTGTGAAGAATCGTGTCCGGTGGATTCGATTATTTTGACACGGTTTAATGATTATCATATTGAAAATCGCGGTGAGAATATTTTGACGAAAGATAAATTGCTGGCGATCGGGGACAAGTACGAGCCAGAAATTATGGCGGATTTGGTGGAAGATTCTAAATATAGATGATGATGAGGTATTATTTTATTACCTCCTTCCCCTATCCCCTTCCACCACGAAAAGCACGTGGAGGAAGGGGGACGCTTCGATATAGATGCGCTAAATTAGAACGTCCCCCTTCCTCTACGTGCTTTTCGTGGAGGAAGGGGATAGGGGAAGGAGGTAATAAAAAAAACAACATGACAACACTACAAATAATTTTTTACATATTCGCCGCAACCGCTGTGTTTTCAGCAACAATGGTTGTCGCGGCCAAAAGTCCTGTCCATGGCGTACTTTTTCTCGTCTTGACTTTTTTCGCATCCGCTGGAATCTGGCTCATATTAAGCGCAGAATTTTTAGCTTTAATTTTAGTATTAGTTTATGTCGGAGCGGTCATGACATTATTTCTATTCGTTGTCATGATGCTCAGCATAAAAATCGTCAGTAAACAGGAAGGCTTTGTGCGCTATTTGCCGTTTGCGGCACTTATTTTATTACTGATCGTCGGTTTGATCGTGATGGTCGTAGGTCCCGATCACTTCGGTCTTGCCAATATTGCAGCGCCCGCACCCAAGCCCGCTGATTACAACAATATCGCCAATCTCGGCGCTGTACTTTATACCGATTATGCTTATCCTTTTGAAATTGCCGCAGTATTATTATTAACATCGATCGTTGCTGCCATTGCTTTAACGCATCGCAGGCGTGACGGACGTAAAACCCAAATTGCCAGTCAGCAAATTGCAGTAAAACGTGACCAGCGCGTGCGTTTAATCAAAATGCCGTCGGAGAAAAAGAAATAATGATATCACTCAGCCAGTGTTTGATTTTTGCAGCTTTATTATTTGGTATTGGAATTGCAGGAATTATTGTCAATCGAAAAAATATTATCACCATGATGATGTCGATTGAACTCATGCTGCTGGCTGTGAATACCAATTTCATTGCGTTCTCGCATTTTTTGAATAATAACGTCGGCGAAGTATTTGTATTTTTTATTTTAACGGTTGCTGCAGCGGAGGCTGCGATTGGTCTTGCCATTATGGTTGTGTTGTTTAGAAACTCCGGCACGATTGAAGTAGAAAAATTGGATTTATTAAAAGGATAGATGAGGTTTTATTTTAATACCTCCTTCCCCTTTCCCCTTCCTCCACAAAAAGCATGTGGAGGAAGGGGGACGCTCCGATAAAGATATTCTTAATTAGAACGTCCCCCTTCCTCCAGGTGCTTTTCCTGGAGGAAGGGGAAAGGGGAAGGAGGTAAACAATTTTTAAAAGGATAAAACGTGGAGAAACATTTTTTATCAATCGCTCTTGTCACGATGCTCTTGCCTCTGGCCGGTTCGCTGATCGCGGGTTTGCTCGGCAAAAAAATCGGGCGTACGGCTACGCACTGGATTACCGTGTCACTGGTGGGTCTCTCTTTCGTGCTGGCGAGTTATTTATTCGCCGCGATTGTTATTTTAGGGTATCCCGCACAAGACGGTGTAATTTATAACTGGATCAGTTCTGGTTCTTTTCATTTTGATGTTGCTTTACTGCTTGATCGATTAAGTGCGACGATGGTATTCATCGTGACCTTTGTTTCATTGATGGTGCACATTTACACGATTGGTTATATGGCAGATGATCCTGGCTACCAGCGATTTTTTAGTTATGTATCCTTATTCACATTTGCCATGCTGTCTTTAGTTCTCGCAGATAATTTTCTGTTGATGTTTTTTGGCTGGGAAGGTGTCGGATTAGTTTCTTATCTTCTCATCGGTTTCTGGTTTACCCGTGAATCTGCTGTATTTGGCAGTTTAAAAGCATTTTTAGTAAACCGCATTGGCGACATTGGTTTTATTCTGGGACTGGCGGGTATTGTGATGTATTTCGGCCAGACTGATTATCACTTTGTTTTTCAGCACGTGACCGACATCGCTGACAAGACGATGAAAATTTTCCCAGGCACGCAGTTTTCGGTTATCACCGTCATTTGTATTTTATTATTTATCGGTGCGATGGGGAAATCTGCACAAGTTCCTCTGCATGTGTGGCTGCCGGAATCCATGGAAGGCCCAACACCTATTTCCGCGCTCATCCACGCAGCAACCATGGTGACAGCAGGGATTTATATGGTCGCACGCTGCTCGCCTTTATTTGAATATTCTCCTGTTTCTTTGAGTCTGGTCATCACAATCGGTGCCACGACCTGTTTCTTCATGGGATTGCTCGCCATTTTTCATCACGATATTAAACGTGTCATCGCATATTCCACCTTATCGCAATTAGGTTATATGGCTGTTGCACTCGGCGCATCAGCTTATGATGCTGCTATTTTTCATTTAGTGACGCATGCATTTTTCAAAGCGCTGCTTTTCCTTGCAGCAGGGTCAGTCATTATTGCGCTGCATCACGAACAAGATATGAGAAAAATGGGAGGGCTTATTCGATATTTGCCTGTCACTTATCTCACTTTTGCGATTGGTGCGTTAGCGTTGGCTGCAATCCCGCCGTTTTCAGGGTTTTTTTCTAAAGATGCTATTATTGAAGCTGTGCACCTCTCGACAATTCCTGGTGCACATTACGCCTATTTCTGCGTTTTAGCCGGTGCATTTATCACGCCTTTATATATTTTTCGCGCATTCTTTTTAACATTTCACGGCGAATCCCGCATGGATCAACATACCCGGGAACACGTGAAAGAATCTCCCTGGGTCGTTTTAATTCCGCTGCTTGCTTTAGCCGTTCCCAGTATCATTTCAGGCGGCATGCTGATCGGGCCGATGTTATTTGCAAATTCCAAATTATTGGGAGACAGTATTTTTATCTTGCCAGCACATAATGTTTTACAAGAATTGGCGCATCATTTCCGCGGTGCAAGTGATATGGCGCTCGAAGCAGGGCGTACGCCGGCTTTATGGCTGTCACTTGCAGGGATTGTCACGGCGTGGTTCTTTAATTTGCAATGTCCAGAATTGGCTGAATCGTTAAAAAAACGTTTCGCATTTTTCTATTCAATCATGGTGAAAAAATATGGGTTCGATGATTTTAATCAAATCGTCATCGTGCACGGCACACGAAAAGTAGGCGAGTTTTTTTATCAATATTGCGACTTGTTATTTATTGACGGATTGTTTGTGAATGGTTCTGGCAAATTTATTCGATGGTTGGCGCGTGTTTCTTGCCGTTTGCAAACGGGATATATGTATCATTATGCACTCGCGATGATGATGGGTCTGGCAGCTTTTATGGGCTGGCTTTTATATTAACCTGAGTTTATCTTAGGATTTTAAAATGTCTTCATATTTGTTAAGTATTTTAATTTGGCTGCCGGTTTTGGGTGCAGTCGCAGTGTTGTTTACCGGCGGAGATAAAAACGCGAATACAGCGCGGGTGATTGCGGCGGTCGTGAGCATTGCCAATCTTTTGCTTTGTATCCCATTAGTTGCAGGATTTGATTCTGGCAGTTTTGCCATGCAGTTTCAGGAAAATCATTTATGGATACGCGCGTATGATATTCATTACGCGGTAGGTGTCGATGGAATTTCACTCGCGATGGTGGTCTTGACTAATTTCACCGGTTTACTGGTTATTCTCGCAGGATGCCAGGCGATTAAAGTGCGTGTGGCGCAATATATGGCGACTTTTCTGACTATGCAAGGCATGACAATCGGTGTGTTCGCTGCAATGGATGCAGTTTTATTTTATGTATTTTGGGAAGGGATGCTGATTCCGATGTATTTAAGTATTGGCATGTGGGGCAGTGCAAACCGTTCGTATGCTTCGATCAAGTTTTTTCTGTATACTTTTTTAGGTTCGATATTGATGCTGGTGGCATTATTGTACCTGTACACACAAACCGGCGTATTTGATATTCAAAAATTTTATGGCTTGAATTTAAGTCTTCACGTTCAGGAATTATTGTTTTTTGCCTTTTTACTGGCATTTGCGGTCAAAGTTCCCATGTGGCCGGTACATACCTGGCTTCCCGACGCGCATACGGAAGCACCATCAGGCGGTTCGGTTGTTTTGGCTGCATTGATGTTGAAGCTCGGCATTTATGGATTCTTGCGATTTAGCATGCCGATAGCGCCAGAAGCGTGTGAGGAATTAGCATGGTTCATGATTATTTTATCTTTAATTGCGATTGTTTATATTGGATTAGTCGCGATTGTCCAGAGTGACATGAAAAAATTAATTGCGTATTCATCGATCGCACACATGGGTTTTGCGACGCTCGGATGTTTTATGGTGTATGAAATTATACGGCGAACGGAATCGTATCAGGATGCGTACATGAGTCTGGAAGGAGCCGTGGTGCAAATGATTGCGCATGCTTTTGGTTCCGGCGCGATGTTTTTGGGTGTGGGAATGTTGGCAGATCGATATTATAATCACAGCCGATTGATTCGGGATTATGGCGGGATTGCGAATAAGATGCCGATTTTTGCGGCATTTTTTATGTTGTTTGCGATGTCGAATGTAGGTTTGCCCGGGACTGCGGGTTTTGTGGGTGAATTTATGGTGATTATGAGTGCATTTCAGGCGCATTTTTGGGTTGCGTGTGTGGCAGCGTTGACCTTGATTTTAGCGGCTTGTTATACCTTGTGGATGTATAAACGCGTATTTTTTGGGCCGGTCCTGAATGATCATGTAGCTGCCATGCAGGATATTACCTGGATTGAGAAAACGAATTATATTTTGTTAGCTGCGGGTGTGTTTTGGTTGGGTTTTTATCCAGCCGGTGTGTTGAATGTATTGCATGTGACGATTGGACATTTGTTGATGCAAAGTTTGCCGGGGATGGTGCATTAATACCTCCTTCCCCTGTCCCCTTCCTCCACGAAAAGCGCGTGGAGGAAGGGGGACGTTCTAATTAAGCGCATCTGTATCGGAGCGTCCCCCTTCCTCCAAGTGCAAAGGGGAAGGAGGTATTAAAATTGGGAAACTCTTATGAACTTTGAAATGCCTATTTTTTCCGCCGCGCTGCCAGAAATTTTTCTGCTAAGCGCTGCCTGTTTAATATTGCTCGTCGATGTATTCTTACGCGAACGTTTTCGCATGGTGACTTACATTCTGACGCAGGCAGCACTTTTTATCGATTTTATTTTAACAGCCATGCAATATGATGATTACCCCAATATTATCCTGACATTTAGCGGAAATTACGCATTAGACAAACTTGCTGTTTTAACCAAACTATTTGTACTTCTCACCACAATATTTGCTTTTATTTACGCAAGGCAGTATCTCAAAGGCCGAAACATCCATCGCGGTGAATATTATGTCCTGGGTCTTTTCGCCGTGATCGGCATGATGGTCATGGCATCTGCCTATACTTTCTTGACAATTTATCTCGGGCTTGAATTGTTATCTTTATCCTTGTACGCCATGGTCGCACTCCAAAAAGATTCCAAACTCGCAGTGGAAGCTTCCATGAAATATTTTATCATGGGCGCATTTGCATCAGGTTTATTGTTATACGGAATTTCTCTTGTGTATGGCATGACTGGTTCTATTAATATCTCTGACATTTCTCACTTACTCCAGCACATCACGCAAAACCAGCAAGGTGCAATTTTGCTCGGATTGATATTTATTCTCTCAGGATTAGTCTTTAAATTTGGTGCCGTGCCTTTTCATATGTGGGTGCCTGATGTTTACCAGGGCGCGCCGACTTCTGTGACATTATTTATCGCGTGCGCGCCGAAAATTGCGACATTTTGTGTTACGAGTCGTATTTTAGTTGAAGCCATGCCTGGTTTTAATGTTCCCTGGGAACAAGTGTTGATTGTCGTGGCATTGTTGTCCATGTTTTTTGGCAATGTTCTCGCGATTGCGCAAACTAACATTAAACGCATGCTGGCTTATTCATCAATCGCGCATATTGGTTATATGTTATTAGGTATTATTGCAGGGCCTCGCGATGCACAAGGTTATTCTGCCGCGATGTTTTATATTGCAACATATGTGATTGTTGCAGCGGGAGCATTTGCTGTTATTGCATTATTAAGCAAAGAAGGCAAAGAGTTTGATCAACTGGATGATTTTCGCGGATTGAATGCGCGTAATCCCTGGCTTGCATTTATGATGTTGTTATTGATGTTTTCCATGGCAGGTGTACCGCCGACAGTTGGTTTCTTTGCAAAACTGGGTTTACTGGAAGCTCTCGTCGAAGCGCATTATGTCTGGCTCGCATCTATCGCATTATTGTTTGCAATTATCGGCGCTTATTATTATTTGCGTGTCGTGATGTTGATGTATTTCGAAGAACCCAAAGACGCTTTAGCTTCTACACATCTTTCGATTACCCGCGGTTCGATGGTAGCGATTACAGTGAATGGTATTGCAGCGTTAGTGCTGGGTTTATTGCCTAGTACGTTTATTGATATGTGCAGGATTTCGCTGGCTTGAATGATTTGCGATGTTTTTAATGGGAATTTACACCTAACTACATGATTAATAACATAATTTTTTCTGAAAAACGGGAAAAATCGGGTTTTTGCGCAAATTTTTCGAGATTTTCTTTATTAATCAATAGGTTGCGTGGATTTTGGGTAAGTATTCAGTGGAAGTTTCCTCGCTGTCATGCCAGCATGCTTTTAGCTGGCATCCAGTGTTTTTAAGGGCGCTGGATGCCAG
>DATIJV010000010.1:0-39579 GCA_035478255.1 Gammaproteobacteria bacterium | reverse complement strand
TTTAGCTGGCATCCATCGCCCTTAAAAACACTGGATGCCAGCTAAAAGCATGCTGGCATGACAGCGAGGAAACTTCCACTGAATACTTACCCAAAATCCACGCAACCTATTGATTAATAAAGAAAATCCTGAAAAATTTGCGCAAAAACCCGATTTTCTCGATTTTTCAGAAAAAAATATGTTATTAATCATCAACTTAACTGCAAATTCTCTATTTATCCCCTTTATTCCACAATAAACCCCGGGTTTCTTAAATCAGGTTTATTATAGTAAAGTCCAGCATTCTGATCTGCCAATACTATTTTCTTTCCCACTTCATTTATCAATACATGCCCCGCGGCTGTATCCCATTCCATTGTCGGCATAAATCTCGGATAAAAATCCACAGTCCCTTCAGCCACCAAACCAAACTTCAAAGCACTGCCTGCAGCTATTGTCCTGATGGGTTTCCCCTGATTTTTCAATTTTTCAATAAAATTTTCTGTTTTCTCGCAGGAATGAGAACGGGACACTGCAACATTGATAACTTCAGTATTTTTATTACAAACTAACGGCAATCGGGTTTTTTTATTTTCTTGCAATTTGTACGCGCCCTGACCTTGCTCTGCATAATAAATTACATCCAGCGCGGGTGCGTGAACCACGCCTAAAACCGGCTCAGCATATCTAATCAGCGCAATATTAATTGTAAATTCATCGTTTCGATTAACAAATTCTTTTGTACCATCCAATGGATCAACCAAAAAAAAATACGGCCAATTTTTTCTGATCTCAAAATCATGAAACGCAGAAGATTCTTCCGAGATAACTGGAATATCAGGATATAATTTTTTTAATCCCTCACAAATAATCGTGTGCGCATCATGGTCCGCCTGGGTCAAAAAAGAATTATCTTTTTTTAGACTCACAGCAAAAGAAACTTGATGGTAAATGTCTAAAATGCGCTTTGCAGCACATTCAGAAAGGGAAATGATATCTCGAATATCGATGTTTTTCATAAGCCCATTTGATCTTTATTTTTGCGTGCCAACATTTCCTCGTCCCATTTTTTTACTATATCACTTGCCGTTGTAACAAAAATATTAGGAAAAATGCTATGCACCAATAAAGCCACTCCTGCTAAAGCCATACGAAACACCCATTTTTGCGCAAACCGCATATGCTCAAAATACGTTTCATTAATTTCCTTTAAATGTGACATTTTTCTATCCGTTTCTAAAAAAAATATTGCATCATTATACCTTTATTGCTAAACAATATGATACTATGTGCGGCAAAATAAATGATGCAAGGAGCGCACATGACTAACAAATGGATCCTCACTCTTCGCCAACGCTGTGATCTGGAAATGTTATTGAATGGCGGCTTTCATCCTCTCAATGGTTTTTTAAATCAACAAGATTATCAAAGCGTTGTTCATACTCTGCGTCTTACGAATGGAAAGCTGTGGCCTATGCCAATCACTCTCGATGTTGATGATCAGTTTGCACATCACATCAATTTAGGCAGTCAAATTGGATTATATGATTTGGATAATACGCTTCTCGCTAATTTGAATGTCACAGACAAATGGCAGCCCGATAAATTACTCGAAGCGCAACATGTTTTTGGCACCCAGGATATCCAACACCCTGGCGTGAGTTATTTATTAAATCAATCAGGAAACTGGTATTTAGGCGGCACCGTTGAATTGGTACAAATGCCAAAATATTATGATTTTTCTGAACTTCGCCAAACGCCTTTTTCTCTTAAACACTATTTTAAATCCTCTGGTTTTCAAAAAGTTGTCGGTTTTCAAACGCGTAATCCCATGCATCGCGCACACATGGAATTGACTTTACGAGCGGCGAAACAAATTGAGGGCCACCTTCTGCTTCATCCGGTAGTCGGGCTCACCAAACCCGGCGACATTGATTATTTCACGCGTGTTCGTTGTTATCAAAAAATGCTGCCATATTATCCCAATGAATGTGCGACATTAAGTTTATTACCATTGGCGATGCGCATGGGCGGTCCACGCGAAGCTGTATGGCATGCATTGATTCGAAAAAATTATGGATGCACGCATTTTATTGTTGGACGGGACCATGCAGGACCTGGCAATGCGTTTTATGAACCGTATGCCGCGCAAGAATTAGCTCAGTCGTATCAGGATGAAATGAACATTCAAATCATTCCATTTCAGGAAATGGTTTATGTAAAAGAACGCAAAGCCTATAGTCCGTGCGATAAAATCGAGGCGCATGAAACAGCTTTAAGTATTTCAGGCACACAATTGCGTGATATGTTGTTACACGATCAAATTATTCCAGAATGGTTTTCTTTTCCTGAAATTATTCAAGAATTACGAAACGCTTATCCTTCCAGAGAAAACCAAGGATTTACGATATTTTTTACCGGTTTATCAGGCGCAGGAAAAACAACTTTAGCCAATGCACTGCTTGCCAGATTAATGAGTCATGGCAAACGAAAAATTACGCTGCTTGATGGGGATGTCATACGGCGTATTTTAGCGAATGAATTAGGTTTTTCTAAAGCGGACCGCAACTTGAATATTCGCCGCATAGGCTTTGTGGCTTCCGAAATCACAAAAGCAGGCGGGATTGCAATTTGCGCGGCGATCGCGCCTTATCTTAATGCACGTGTTGAAAATCGACAGCTTATCTCACAACATGGTGGCTACATTGAAATTTATCTTTCAACTTCATTAGCCGCGTGTGAAAAACGTGATACAAAAGGCTTATATGCCAAAGCCAGAGACGGTGCAATGAAAGGATTAACGGGTGTGGATGATCCTTATGAAGAACCCATTAATCCTGAAATCACTTTGGATACAGCCAATTTAACAGTTGAAGAATCCGTTACACATATTATGCATTTTTTACAACAAAAAGGTTATATTTTTATAAATGAAACAACAGAAGTAGAGGTATAAAAAATGGATTTCTCGAAAAAAAATATTTATGTTGTGTTAGGTTTTGCACGCAGTGGAACCAGCGCGATTGCGCGTGGTTTAAAAGCCTTGGGCATCGAACTCAGCGACTCAATGAATCAAGGTAATGAGAAATGGAATGCAAAAGGTTTTTGGGAAGATACGGAGATTGTTTATAACATTAACGGCAAAGCATTTACTCTCATGGATTTTGCTCCTTATGGAATACAATCGCCTTCCCCTGAACAGCAAACGGATGAAAAACTCAAAGAGATCAAACTGGCTGCCATTGAATTATTGAAGCAGCGTTTTGCTGAAACAGATTACTGGGCCTTCAAAGATCCCAGCACAGTGAAATTACTGCATTTCTGGCAAGATATTTTTAAAGATTTAAACATCAATGAAAACTACGTAATTGCTATACGGAACCCATTGGCGTCTGCAAGGTCTTATCAAACACTCACTGGGACTAGCATTGAAGTGGGTTTACTGCTGTGGCTAATGCATGTCATGCAGGCGATGAAAGAAACATGTGGAAAAAAACGTGTGATTGTGAGTTATGAATTATTGGTAGATGATCCTATGCAGGAGCTTAACCGAATGGGAAATCACTTGAAGATTCCCGAGCTGTCTAGCACTTTTGATGTTATAGAATATCGATTAAACTTTATTGATAGCAAATTAGATCGTCACGGATGTGATGAAAAAGAATTAAGTTTGCATTCTGCGAATGAAATCGTTCCGCTTTGTTTACGGCTGTATCGTTTATTAATGAAACTTGCCAAAAATGAAATGCAGTTTGAGGGATATCTTTTTCAGATAGAATGGAAAGAAATCCAGATTGAACTTGAAAAAGTTTATCCGGCATATTGTTATATCGATCGTTTATTAAAAGAAAATGCTCAGCTTAAAAAAAAATTGCGCAATACCGAGAAATCCATTTTATGGAAGATGCTTTATCCACTTAGAGTAGTAGACCAAAATTTACGAGCACGGAGACAAAAATCTCGGGAGAGTAAGCGGTTAACAAAAGCGTACGGATAGTTTTATTATTTATCGTGTACACACTTCCTCGCAGCTTCCGCAACAAATTTTTCTAACTTACTTTATAGTGCAGTGTACTAATACACTGTAAAGTAAATTTTTCGTAACAACTTATCTAAAGTCGCTGTTCCTTATTTTTGCGTCATCCCGGAATTTACTCACTCTTAATTCGCGTTTTTTGCGAATTTAGAGTGAGTTAATGTCCGGGATCTACCCAAATGATAAGTGGATCACGGACATTAAGTAGCGCTAAATTCGCAAAGGGCGCGAATTAAGCGCTACTTAATGTCCGTGATGACAGAGCTGTTAAAAATTAACTTTACAGTGTAAGTATTCGGTGACAGCCGTGCGGTTCTTTATTTTGACCTCCTTCCCCTATCCCCTTCCTCCAAACGAAAAGCGCGTTTAGAGGAAGGGGGACGCTCTAATTCAGCGCATCTGTATCGAAGCGTCCCCCTTCCTCCACATGCTTTTTGAGGAGGAAGGGGATAGGGGAAGGAGGTAAAAAACAAAAAACACGAATTTTACATTTCTCACCGAATACTTATTTATATCTCAACTCTTTCAGTATATGACAATTTTTATTGTGGCGTCATCCCCGCACGCTCAGAAACGTGCGGGGTTGACGCCAAAATAAAACCAGAAACAACTTGACGAACAATATACTCCATCAACTCTTCCATCCCCAACCACAAAGGCAAACGCACAATCCGATCTGCCAAATCCATCGTTATCGTCAATTCATTATCTGTCCGTGAATATAAGCGCCCCGCCGGCGATTGATGCAACGGAACATAATGAAAAACTGTATTGATTCCCTGATTTTTTAAATGCATCATAAATTCGGTACGTTTTGCAAGTGTTGGCAACAAAAGATAATACATATGCGCATTATGCTGACATTCCAACGGCACAATAGGACGACGAAAATTGTTTTTTTCCGCTAAATCTTTAAAAGCCGCATGATAAACATTCCACAAGGAAAGCCGGTGGTCCGTAATATTTTCAGCTTCTTCCATTTGTGCCCACAAAAATGCTGCCGTCAATTCACTCGGCAAAAAAGAAGACCCCACATCCATCCAGGTATATTTATTGGTTTCACCGCGAAAAAATTGCGTGCGATTTGTACCTTTTTCACGAAGAATCTCTGCCCGTTCTAAAAATTGAGAATCATTCACTAATAATGCACCGCCCTCTCCCGACATAATATTTTTTGTTTCATGAAAACTGTAAGTTCCCATATGACCTATGCTGCCTAACATGCGATTTTTATAAGTAGACATAATTCCATGTGCTGCATCTTCTATCACAAATAACTGATGTTTTTTTGCAATTGCCATAATCACATCCATATCACAACCGACACCCGCATAATGCACGGGAACAATCGCGCGGGTTTTTGGTGTGATTGCAGCCTCAATCTTTGTTTCATCTATATTGAGCGTGTCAGGTCGAATATCCACAAAAACAGGAATTCCGCCCCGCAAAGCAAATGCATTGGCTGTTGAAACAAAGGTATAAGCCGGCATGATGATTTCGTCACCCGATTTGATATCGAGCAAAATGGCCGCCATTTCCAAAGCAGCAGTACAGGAATGTGTGAGTAATGCTTTCTGACATCCCATTTTATTTTCCAGCCAGGTTTCACAACGCTCTGTAAATGCACCATTTCCCGAGAGTTTTCCCGATAAATGGGCCTCATTGATATACTGAATTTCGCGGCCAGTAAGAAAGGGTTTGTTAAATGGAATATTCATAATATACTCATATTATGAGCCCTCTTTGAACAAATCAAGGGCTATACCCAAAAATTAAGGATCCTCATGGATTTATCACTTGCCAATGAACCGCTATTTTCTGAAGCTGCTTTAGCTGAACATACTTATGCCATCCAGACAATGGGTTACAGCATTGTTGAGAATTACTTAAATCCTGCTTTTTGTACAGCTTTAAAAGATAAATTAATATCCGCGCTAAATAATTATTCTCATAAAAATACGGCTCAAGCTGTGTATGACCAACATCATATTCATGATTTACTCGCACAAGACATTCTCTTTGCCAAATTACTAGAAGACCCTAGATTACAGCAATTATTATCCCCTTTTCTGAATCCGTATTGGATACTATATGCTTTTACCTCATCGTCCATTCCGCCTCAGGGAAAAAATTACGGAAATCGTATTCACATTGATTGCCCGCGCTTTGCGAGAGAATATATATTTAACATGGGAGTCATTTGGGCACTCGATGATTTCACATCCATGAATGGCGGCACACAAGTTTTACCGGCTTCTCAGCATTACCCTGTTCCACCCACGGAAAAATATTTTGAAAAAAATTGCGCGCAAATTACTTGCCGTCAAGGAGCATTAATTATATTTAACGCGCGGGTTTTTCATCGTTCAGGAGAAAATAAAACACAGGATTGGCGCCATTCTCTCACCATGAATGCTTGTCATCCCTACATGAAACAACGCATGGATTGGGTGCGTTTGATACCCGCATCAATTAGCGATTTTTTAAATCAACAAGCAAGACGTATAATCGGTTACGATACACGCCTTCCTGCATCTCTCGAAGAATTTTTTGTTCCTGAAGAGCAGCGTTTGTATAAAGTGAAACAAGAATAGGTACGTCAACATGATCAGCATAATTATTCCTGTATACAATAACGCATTAACACTCGAAGAATTAACAACACAAATTGATTTCGCACTCTCTTTAAAACATCACTATGAAATTATCTTCATTGACGATGGAAGCACCGATAATTCAATGACGACTTTACGATCTCTCGCCCAAAAAAATTCAGCGATAAAAATCCTGTCGTTATCCAGAAATTTTGGACAACATCCTGCAATCAGCGCAGGGTTTGAATATGCATCAGGCGAAAAAATCGTATTAATGGATGCTGATTTGCAAGACAATCCAATTTATCTGCCCGAGATGATCACAAAATTAAAAGACAACATTGATATTGTATATACAATGAAAGTTTATTCATCTGTTCAAGATAACAAAATAACTTCAAGATTTTTTCATTATGTATTTTCTAAAATTGTGAAACAAAAAAATTTAAGCAATATTGGAACCTATCGCGCTTTTACACGAAAATTCCTGAATGCCATGCTGAAATATCCAGAAAGAAATATTGTTTATGGACCTTTAATGCATTACATGGGATTTCATAGCGAAATTATTCCCGTTCTTCATCAAAAAAGAAAAAACCGCAGCAGCTATACATTTAGTAAACGCCTGAAGCTTTCGATTGATTCTTTAGTAAGTTATACCAATATTCCACACTTAAGTTTTATCTGGTTTGGGCTTTCTCTTTTTGCTGGCAGTTCAATTTATTGTGTCTATGTTGTTATAACCTATTTATTAGGCGGCAGAGTATTGCTCTCAGGAATTACTTTGATTTTAGTTGTTTTATTATTAACTTTAGGAAGTATCATGATCAGCCTTGGCATCATGGGAAACTATATTTTTCGAATTTTTCAAGAAGTTTTGCGCCGTCCTCGATACTTAATTAAAGAATCCATTAATTTACCTTTTAAGGATTGATTCATGCAAAGCGAAATCATTGCTGCAAATATTGCAGTACATAACTCCATGATTGATGTCTATCATAATGAACCGCATTTTAGGCCAGAAAATAAAGCAAAAGTGCGAGCAGTACTTGAGAAATTAAAAATGCAAGACAGCGAACGATTATTGGACTTAGGCTGCGGCACAGGTTTTATTATAGATTTAGCCAAACATTTATTTACAGAAATACACGGCGTTGACGTGACGCCCGCCATGTTAAATAAAGTAGATGTATCGAGCGGAAATATTATTTTGCATAATGTCGCTGCGGAATCCTTACCTTTTCCTAATGAATATTTTGACGTCATAACCGCTTATGCTTTTCTTCACCATACAGAAAATTATTCGGCTATTTTGCAGGAAGCGTTTCGCGTGTTAAAAAAAGGCGGTAAATTTTATGTAGACCTTGAGCCGAATAAATTATTTTGGCAAGCTATGAAAGAATGTGAACAAATGAATAAAAAGTTTTCGGATATTGTTGAGCGAGAAATCGATGCGGTGTTACATATTGACGAAAAAATAGAAAAAGAATTCAGTCTCAGTAAAGATATTTTCAATAAAGCAGAATATACGAAATCATTTTTAGGTGGAATTGATCCAGAAGAATTTCATGCTATTGCAAAACATATTGGTTATTCTTCATGCCAGGAAAAATTTGAGTGGTTTTTAGGTCAAGGCACGGTCATGCATGGCCAATCCTTCCGTGATGCCGATATTGTTGAGCAATATTTGCGAAAATTACTGCCTTTGTCTGCGAAATTTTTTAAGTATCTGCAATTTATTTTAGTGAAATAATATGAATATTTTAATTTATGGATCTCGAGATTTTGGCCAAATCATAAAAGAGTTGGTGATTTGTATTGGCCATAATTTTATGGGATTTATTGATGATTTTAATTCTGGCGATGAAATCATCGGTTCTTATGAAAAATCCAAAGAAAAATTTTTACCAAAAGATGCAGCGATAATTATCGGCATAGGTTATCAGCATCTTGCCGCTCGCTGGAAACTTTATCAAAACATTCTACGGGATGGTTATCACATACCGACACTGATTCACCCAGAAGCATATGTTTCAAATCCAGATGCAATTGGCCAAGGCACCATCATCATGGCGCGCGCGATTATTGATGTTAAAACAAAAATTGATTCACTCGTGACAATATGGCCTGGCTCCATTGTCAATCATGATGTCACGATTGGTGCTAATACATTTTTGTCTCCAGGTTCTATTGTGTGTGGATTTTCAGAAATTGGGGCGCATTC
The DNA here is from genome assembly GCA_035478255.1 of Gammaproteobacteria bacterium. Taxonomy (GTDB): domain Bacteria; phylum Pseudomonadota; class Gammaproteobacteria; order DSM-16500; family DSM-16500; genus DATIJJ01. The sequence goes on along the minus strand of DATIJV010000010.1, from coordinate 30,746 downwards.
TTTTGTGGGTGCAGGTGCGATTATTGCAGATCACTGCATCGTGCCGCCGGAAAGCTTTGTGAAAGCCGGAAAAATTTACCATGCAGTATGAAAAAGTCGCCATTCTTCAATCCAATTATATTCCCTGGAAAGGATATTTCGATATTATTCATGATGTAGATTTATTTGTTTTTTACGATGATGTGCAATACACTAAAAATGACTGGCGCAATCGTAATAAAATTAAAACGCCTTCTGGGACGCAATGGCTCACTATTCCAACCGGCACCGACTTGAATCGATTGATTTGCGATGTCCCTATTTTTGATACTCTGTGGACAAAAAAACACTGGAAAACACTGCTTCACGCTTATCAAAAAGCAGATTGTTTTAAACAATATTACGATTTTTTTCAGTATTGTTATTTAGAAAAATCCTGGAATAATCTTTCTGAATTAAACCAATTTTTAATTCGTCATATTGCGAAAGAATTTCTTGGCATAAACACTCAATTTATGGATTCGAGAGAATTTTCAGTTTCTGGAAATAAAACAGAACGCTTGGTAGAAATATTGAAAATGGTCAATGCTAAATATTATTTATCTGGCCCTGCTGGGAAATCTTATCTTGATAAAAATTATTTTCAAAGCGCCGGAATTGAAATTCAATATAAAAATTATGATGGATATCCTGAATATTCTCAACTCTATCCGCCATTTGAACATTTTGTTTCTATTCTTGATGTTTTATTTCACTGCGGGAAAAAAAGTTCTTATTATATTTGGGAATGGCGATTTGAAAATATACCTCTCACTGAATGTAAGGAATGACTAAATGCATATTATTAAAAAAAGCTCTATTTATTGCTGGGCAGTCGTCGCTTGCATCTTTATACTGGCAGCCATCTTTCAGGCACACATGCTAATTAATTGGGATGTCAGTTTTTTATTATATGTATCAGAACGTTCTTTAGCTAGCGGCTCATATTTAAAAAATATTTTTTTTGCAACGCCCACCATCCTGCATCTATACATGCTGCCTATTCTTATCAGTAAAAATTTTATGGTCAATACCATATGGGCATTGAACATTACAGTTTTTTTATTCGCATTGATTTCATTAATGATCAGTTATCCCTTACTGAGAAATATATTTTTAGAAAAAGACAATCATTTATTTTATTGTTTATTTATCTCTCTTACTTTAGTTTTTCTGATTTTGCCTATGCATCAATTTGGACAACGCGAACATTTCATGGTGATAATGACATTTCCTTATTTTTGCTTAGCCACGTTACGATTAAAAAACGAAAAAATTAATTTCTATTTGGCTCTTTTTATCGGATTATTTGCAGGCATTGGATTTTCCATTAAGCCATTTTTCTTAATTAATTTTGCATTAGTAGAATTATATATACTTTTTAATAAAAGAAAAATATTATCCTGGATACGCATTGAGTCTATAGCTATATTGGCCATTTCATTTTTTTATACTGCTTCGTTATATATTTTTTTCCCGGATTTTTTTCATCTATATCTTCCCATGTTTTATGACTTATATTATGGAGAAAATGGTAATATTGATTATACTCTTTTTATTATTTTTTCAACTCCAGGCGTTTTATTTAGTTTTTTCTCAATTATTTTTTATGGAATTGCGCATAAAAAAAGTGACTACCCCGAATTTAGCAAGATCTTATTATTAACATTAATTGGTTCACTGATCATGTATTTCAGTCAGCAGTCATCTTATTATTACCGCATTCTTCCTGCAGTTGGCCAAGCAATTCTACTTTGTATATTAGTTTTTACTCTTAACATGTCATCTTACTTTATTTACGAAAAAAAACGATCTTCTTATCATAATATTGCAATTGGATTGCTCAGTGGTTTTTTAATTTTTTACTATCCCATATCTAACACTTACTCTACAATTCAAAATGCCTTTCAATTTAAACAAAAACAAACACATAATGATTTGGCAAAATTTTTGAAGAAATATCCAACCCCGGTTACGAGTTATTTTATTTGTTCTAATTGTTATTTACAGTATAGCTTGTCTAACTATTTAAATTTAAAGTTATCATCGCAATTTTTTAATTTGTGGTGGATACCCGGAATAGTAAAAAAAGAACAGCTTGCATTGAATATTCAACCCAAAAATCTTATGAACGAAAAAAAATATTTCTTTAATCAAGTCGTATCTGAATTGAAAAATGAAAAACCTTATCTGGTTTTTGTTGATACAAAAATCGGGATTTTTCACAAAAATAAATTTGATTTTCTTGCTTTTTTTAATCAGGACAAAAGTTTTCAAGAAGTCTGGAAATCTTATCAATTTCTCCAGACAGTGGATAATTTTAATATATATCGGAGAAGCAATCCAGAATAGGCTTGCGGGGCAGGCAAAAACTGTAATTTTTCTTTATAAAAATACTTTTATATTACCGAATACTTACACATTTTTTACAGGATTTTATGAAAAAATTTTTTTTACTTGTTATAACTTTATTTCTTTACAATTCGGCATTGGCCGAAACAAGCACACATTCTTCCATAGACGATGTCTTCTCATTCAAACGCATAGGTTCCGTTATTGCATCGCCTGATGGCAAAAAAGTAGTCTTTACTGTCATGCAAGTAGAAGACACCAAGACAGGAAAAAAATGGCAATCTTCTCTTTATTTAAAAAATGAAAATGGTAAAATACAATTATTAACTCCTAAAAATCAACATGCATCCCTACCAGTTTGGTCTCCTGACAGCAAGAAACTGATTTATTTAGTCAAAGAAAAAAATTCACAAAGTGTTTGGCAAAATTATTTGACTCAAAGTGATTCTGAAAAATGGTTTGAGTTTAATGAAATTTCTGCATTCAAATGGTCGCCTGATGGAAAATATATCGCATTTGTAGGAACAGATAAAAAACAAAAACCAGAATTCTCTTTAATTAATGCAGCAAAAGATTATGTAAATTCACGAATTTATTTAATTTCCTCTGGCTCTCATAAAATTTCTCCACTCACCTCTGACAAAATCAGCATTACGCAAACTTTTCCTGGCACGCTCGACTCAGGATTTGATTTTTCTCCTGATGGGAAATCAATCGTATTTGCTTATCAAGCTCGCGCGGGAGCGGATTATTCTGGCCAAAGCAAAATGGCAATTATTAATCTTTCCAGTCACACAGCCACACCGATTCCGTATGTTGATTCTGCTAATCAGCCTTTATATTCTTCTGATGGAAAATGGATTGCTTTTTCCTCACACCCAGCTGATCCTGCAAAATTAACCAATAATTCTGCTGTGTATGGAAATATTTGCGTGATAGACACAAATAATTTAACAACTCATTGTTTGGCAAATTCAGCAAATGAAAATCCTCTGATGCTAGGCTGGAATAAAGAGAATAATAAAATTTTAATATTAGAGCCTGCAAAATCTCAGGGTTTTCAGTTATATGCATTGGATCTTGATTCACGCATTTCCACAAAACAATTATCCAATCTTGATGGATATCTTGATCCACTGACTATCACTTTAAATCAAGATCATTCTATTTTAGGTTTTTCTTTTGAAACGATAAAAGAACCGCCGGAAGCATTTATCAGTTCAGTTGAAAATTTTAATTTAAGTCCAGTGAGTCATGTACAAACCGACATTCTTAAGAATATAGGCGATGTCAAAACAATTTCCTGGAAATCCAATGATAATTTGCAAATTGAAGGTTTATTAATTACGCCTTCTGATTATGATCCGAGAAAAAAATATCCTCTCTTGGTGATGGTGCATGGCGGCCCTGCAGGAGTATGGCCAAAACGTTATTTAGGTGGATGTGAAGAGTATGGAGAATCTTTTGTTCCAGACTGTTTCGCGCCTATCATGGATGAAGGATTTATTATTTTTCAACCGAACCCTCGCGGCAGCACAGGTTATGGCAAAAATTTTCGGACTGCAAATTTTAAAGATTTTGGCGGAGGCGATTATAGAGATGTAATGTCAGGTGTTGATTATTTAATTCAGAAAAACATTGCTGATCCTGGTCGTTTAGCTATTTTTGGCTGGAGTTATGGTGGTTATTTAACAGCGTGGGCTATCACGCAAACATCGCGTTTTAAAGCTGCAATTGATGGAGACGGTTTAACTGATCTCATTTCATTTTCAGGAACAACTGATATTCCTTTTTACCTGACACAATATTTAGGTGGTGCATTCTGGAGTAATAGTAAATTATATTTTGAACGATCTCCTATTTCTTATGTGAAAAATATTACAACTCCTTTGTTGATTTTACATGGAGAAAAAGACGATCGTGTTCCTTTATCACAAGGTCAAGAACTTTATACGGCTTTAGAATTGCAAAAAAAGCCGGTGAAAATGTTAATTGCGCCGAATACAGAACATGTGCCTGATGATGTAAATATTATTTATGAAGACATAAAAGAAATTCAGGAATGGTTAAAACGTGTATGATGTTTTTACGCTTAGATTCATTAAAATTTACTTTTAATTTTGAAAATAATCACCGCACTCAAAATGCGAGATTTTAACATTCAGATTCCGAGAAATTGAAATGTTCTGATTGAGAAAAATCGCATTTTAAAGCACGATAGAGGTATACCTCTCGCAGATGAGTTTTAGGTTTTTTAGCATCTCATATTGCATCGACCTTTAGAGGTATATATCTCTTTATTTTACTTCTTTTTTAGTTAGATCAATATCAGGTTCATTAAGCAGCTTTTTAATTATATCTTTATAAAGTTCACGTCTTACCTCACTATGCAGATTAATTATTCTTGCTGCTAGCTTCAATGAAGGATTTGTGTTAATACCAGAAACAAACTCAACTATTACATCAATTGGCATACGAGCAAAATTGGCTATCCCTTCCAATGTGTATTCATTCGTAGATAAAATATCGCTTACTTGAAATTTTAGCAAATTAGTTTCAATCATATCATTTTCCTCATTATTGTTTTCACCTTTTAACAGCACATAATATTCTTTGTATTGATTCCTCAATATTTCATAAAGCTTATTTGAAATACGCATAAGCATATTTGCTTCAAACAAAAAACGTTCTGCCAGAGAAAGTTTTTGTAACTTGTCTCGAAAAAAACAATTCAACAGATTTTTGATAGGCATTCCATTTCCTCATAATAAAATAGTTTAACAGCAGATATTAAAAATTTTGATTTTTTAGGCAGGTATTTAGGAATCGCAAAAAATCTGAATAAAATCGACCCCATTCTCTAATAACTATAAAGAATACATACTTAGAAGGCTAATTTTACAAGTATTTTTGTTTTTGTCAAACAAATTTTTGTTATTTAATTTTTTTAATAATATCGAATCAAAATTTGTTGTTTAAAGTATTTTTTTTATTTATGATGCTGTGGCTTTAAAAATCATGCGGCCAAATAACAATGGAAAATAAAAACCTATCAGAGAGATTACGATTTACCCTGAAATTTTTAGGCATATCTCAAACTGAGTTAGCCAATAAAATTAGAGTGAAGCCTCAGGTTATTCAATATCTCTGTCAAGGTAAAGCGCAAAAATCAAAATTTACCTTTGAAATAGCAGAAGCATTAAACATAGATGTTTCATGGCTTGCCACAGGAAAAGGTGTAATTCCAGACTTATCTTCAACCAAACAAAATAAACGAACTATACCTATTCTTACATTTGATCAAATAAAAGAAAAAGAAATTGAAAATAAAAAAATCGATATTAGCAAATCTACTCAACAATTGCCCATAAGTGAAGAGATTAATTTAAATTCTTTTGGAATAATTTTAAACGATATAGCAATGGCCCCTAGGTTTGAATTAAACACAATCGTAATTATTGATCCAACAATAGATATTCATAAAACACAAAAAAACAATCGATTTGTATTGGTCTATTTAAACAATGAAAATTTTTTTGTATTTAGACAGCTTGATATTGCCGATAATTCTAAGACATTAAGAGCACACAACACTAATCTATATAAAGATATTTTATTAAAGGACTCAGATATTATTTTGGGCGTTTGCAAAGAGGCTAGATGGAGCACTTAAATGAGTTTTATGGAAAAAATAAAAAATTTCATGGTAAGAATTAAGCATTTTATAAATAGTTTATACTATTTCAAATCGATCCTCGCTAAAAATGTATATCCATGTAGATTAATCGGAGAAAAAATTGACTCTCAAGAAACAATCATATTGTATAAAATTCGTGGTCAACAGAATAATAGCGAAATCCTATTACAACAATTACTGAATAATAAAAAATTAATAGAAAAATTTCATTCTGCAGATGCAGTAAAATTAGGAATTATTGCGTTTAAAGATATCATTTTATCACTAGATAAATCTGAACAAGAGCAAAAATTTTACCAAATTAAAAACATCATGCTTAACTCTATTCATGATATTTATCCAAGTAAATATTTCACAGATATATGTTTGATCAACTCTTGCACTAATAATTCAATTGACGAAGAAAATTATCTTGATTTGGCCGTCAGAGAAAACAAATATCCATGCAAATTGGTTGCTTCAAAAACCACTCATAAAAAAAATTGTACTACTATTGTATTTACTATCTTAGGAAAAAGAGAAGGGCATGAAAAATCATTATCTTCTTTATTAGCTGATAATGAATTACTGGAAAAATTTCATCCTACAGAAGCAATAAAATTTGGATTTATAGATTTCGGAGATTCTAAATTTAGTGCGCATCATTAATTAGTCGATAGCGCGAAATTGAAATTGTAAATATATTTTAAACTCACTTTCGGAGAAAAAAATGCAATCTCGAGCACCCAAAATAATACCATATAAATACATCATTCTTTTAGCAATGCTATTTATTACCATTGACTTAGCAGCGGTTTGCATGGCTTATAAAATGGTTTCAATAAACAAATTATTTGAAATCAACTCAGGAGCAACTTTTATTTTTCCAATCACATATGCTCTTGGGGACATTATCACTGAAGTATACGGTTATAACATGGCAAGAAAATTAATTTGGTTAAGTTTATTCTTACAATTTGTTTTTGCTTTATTAGTAACAATAGCAATACATCTTCCCAGCCCTCTTTTTTGGAACGAAAATAACGCTTATTTTACCGTTTTCGGCTCTATTTTTAGATTTATACTTGCTGGCACCGCGGCAAATATTGTTAGTAATTTTATGAATGTATACTTGGTCTCTAAATTAAAAATACCTATGGAAGGAAAATTATTTTGGTTAAGAAGTATTTTATCTACCATGGTGAGTGGTTTTCTTTTAGTTGCAATAATTGTCGTGGTCGGTTTTTCTGGAGAAGAGATCAATCTAATAAAAAGTTGGATAATGTTCAAATCAACATATGCCTGTGAAATTTCCTACGCTTTTATATTAGTTGTGCCAGCAGCGTTAACAGCTACTTTCTTAAAGCGCAGCGAAAATGTTGACGTTTATGATTACAATACAAATTTCAATCCGTTTTTCTTCAAATAATTCAAATTTATGGAAACTATAATGTTTGCGAATCAAGACAGCAATACAAAGCTCAATCAATCCTATATACATTCTTCTAGTTTTTTTAAATCCCATTTGAAAAAAGTTTTCTGCGCCATTTTTTCTGCCATGCCAGAAGAACTATATTTTATTAATAAAACATTCGAGAAAACAAAATTCGAAATTATAAAAATTCAAGATCTTGAATTTAAAATTTATGAATATCAAGGAAAAAAAATTCTTACCGCTTGTACCGGCTTGGGAACATCATTCGCCGCAAGTGTAGTAACTCTTGTCTATTGCCATTTTTCTCCAGAATATATTTTATTTACTGGAACTGCTGGGGGCATCAGGCCCGAATTAAAAATTAGAGATGTCGTTATTGTTGAAAAAGCGTTTGAGGCTGAAATTCAAAGCATATTTAAACATTTAAAAAATACTCCGTTTGAAAGTTGCCTGACTCACCCTCTTAAAAATCAGCCTTTTCCAGCTATTTATTCCGCTAATGAAGAGTTGCTTCAAATTGCGAGCAGCGTAGATTTTTCTGGCCTGACAGTTCATAAAGGCACCGCTGTCAGCTCAAATAGTTTTCCTGCACCGAAAGAATTATTTAACCAAATTAAAAATGAAAATCCTTACTCCATTGATATGGAAAGTTCAGCACTTTATTTACTGGGATGGCTGCTTGGCGCTCGTCTACTGGTGCTTCGAGGAATTAGTAATGAACTCAATCATGATGGAAGCGATGATAAAGTACATGAATCTGATGTTCAAGGAAGTGCGGAAGCTGCAGCAAAAGCCCTTTTAAAAATACTGGACGCGCTAATATTAAAATATCGTCTCCTTGCCTCAAAAAATTCAGGAATAACCCTCGAAGCTTTACAGGAAACCAAAGAACTTAAACAACGATTAAATTTAAAACCTCATCCTGAGGGTGGATATTATGCTCGTATTTATGAATCAAATGATTTGGTGAAATCTGTAGATAGTACACGTTACAAAGGTGAAACTCGAAATGCAGCAACCTCTATTTACTATCTTTTGGAAGGCGACGAATTTTCAGCCTGGCATAGCTTAGAATCAGGTGAAGGCTGGAATTTTCATAAAGGTTGCCCAATTATAATTAATGTTCTAGATAAACAGGGCAAACTGACTACTCATCTTTTGGGTGATCCACTTTTGTATCCAGATGCTTCGCTTCAGATAACGATTCCTGCCGGGAGCTTGTTTTCTGCTGAAATAACTGATAAAACAAAGTATTGTTTAGTTAGCTGCACAGTCGCGCCTGGTTTTAGATTTGAAGATTTTCATTTACCGGACAGAGATACACTACTTGAAAAATTTCCGCAGCATAAAGACCTTATCATTAAATTTACGCGAGTTTCTAATTCTAATAATCCTGAACCTGTTATCAAATGCCGATTATAAAAATGCCGCCTTTCTTGATGAAGAAAACGCTGTACTACTGCCTTATCAACATTAAATGTTGATAAGGCACTAGGGCGTTGTGTACACTGTAACATTAATTTTTGATAATTCCTTCGCTTTTTTACCTCCTTCCCCTTTCCCCATCCTCCAAGCGAAAAGCACGCTTGGAGGATGGGGAACGTTCTAATTTAGCACATCTGTATCGGAGCGTCCCCCTTCCTCCACATGCTTTTTGTGGAGTTCGCTGCAAGGGGAAGGAGGTATAAAAAATTAATGTTACAGTGGGCTAAGGACGTGTCGTCAATTAACCCCACCCACGTCGTCCCGCGGCTTGTCCGCGGGATCCAGAGCTTCTAAAGGAGATTTATGGAAGAAAGTTATATTTATATTTTGGCAAGCAAACGCAACGGAACTTTATACGTTGGTTCAACTACAAATTTGGTAAAAAGAATCTGGGAACATAAAAATAATATTATCTTAGGGTTTACAGCTAAATATCATGTTCATCAGTTAGTTTACTATGAAGTACACCAAGAGTTAATGGAAGCTGCTAAACGCGAAAAACGATTAAAAAATTGGTGTAGACAATGGAAATTAAACCTTATTGAAAAATTTAATCCGACGTGGCGTGATTTGTATAACGATATCACTGCTTAACTGGATCCCGCGGACAAGCCGCGGGACGACGTGGGTAGGGTTAGACGACGCGGGTAGGGTTAGACGACGCGGGTAGGGTTAGACAGATATTTCATCATGAGGATTTAAACATAAAAATGATTTTTCCATTCTCTTAATTCATAAAATACATCAACAGTATTTTTTAGTTTTCGATTTACATAATCTTCAACACTTGAGATGACACTCTCTTGTATACAGCGTAGAAAAGGATTTGTTTTTTTCTCAAGTTCAATAGTAGAAGGCAGTGATGGATTATTATTTAAAAGCAATCTTTCTGTTACTTTGATACGCTGTCGAATATCTTCATTTTCTGGTTCTACACGTAAGGCAAAATGTAAATTAGCCAATGTATACTCGTGCCCACAATAAACCTCTGTATCCATTGGTAATGCCGCAAGTTTGTTAAGAGAACAAAGCATTTCCTCTGCTGTTCCTTCAAATATGCGCCCACAGCCTGCGCCAAAAAGTGTATCACCTGAAAACAAAACATGGTTAGTGTAATAAGCAACATGCCCTAAAGTATGTCCAGGAATATGAATAACCCTGAAAGACTCTGGCCACTTATCTATTAAAATAACTTCACCATGCTTTACAAAATGTGTCGTAGATGAAATATTTTCTATTGGGTGTGCATAAACAGCAACATTTGGGTAGGCATCTAATAATTCACCGATACCACCAGTATGATCAGCATGTTTATGTGTCACTAATATTCCTACTAATGTTAGACCATACTCATTAAGAAAATCAAAAACAGGTGATGCATCGCCAGGATCTACTACAATAGCTTCGCCTAGCGGCTCATTTATCCCAACCCATATATAATTATCTTTAAAAGCAGAAATAGGTATGATTTTTAACATATGCTCATTTGCTCAATGAGATACCGGCCCTGCCAGGGGGCCCTTCTGCCCGCTTCATCCAGCTCTGCGATTAAAAAATCCATATTTTGTCCTTTTATTTTCCAATTACACTCAATTTAGTGTACAATATAAGCACTAAACTAAGAATTATGTTCTAAATAAAAATAGCTTAAAATTCACCAAAAATAATTTTAACAAGGAATTCCATGTTATGTCTTTACCCCGCCCCAAAAAGCCTGAAGCCGTATTGTACATAGACAAGATAGATCAAGCGCCGATTGAGGTTATGTCTGATGAATTTGCAGCATCCCGAGAAATCACATGGACGCCTGATATCATCATGTCAGAAGCAGCAGATAAACAACAAATTTTAAAAGATAAAAATGAACTCAATGGCACGATTACCATGGATCCAGTTGAACAATGGGAAAAGATATTAGCATCCCATGAGAGAACACAGAAACGCGTAGCCATTTATGAAACCGGGGATGAGTGTGGATCAGGTCTCAAAGCTGTCAAACGTATTAAACCTTTAGAATTTTTAAGATATTCAGGCGCATGGACTTTCGCGGATAAAAAAAAAGACGATAGAAGTTACGTTTATTATGTCTTCAAAAAAAATGGTGAATATTATGGGAAAGTTGATGGATTAAAGTATCGCCATTACGCCGACTTCGCAAATCATGCTGATGAAGGTCATGGTTATACCTTTAGCTCAGAGAGTATACGGAAAACAATCGCAATAACTAATGCGGGAATGTATCTTCTTTTTCGTCCCGATACAATTAAATCAGGTCCACCACTTTTACTTGCCTTAAGAATGAATCGTGAAATTAATCCGGGCGAACCTATTGTCTGGAATTATGGTACTGATAGTTTTTTCTTGGGAAGTGGAAACATCGATCTTTTACTAACTGAAAAATTTTTTAATAACACTAATGGCGCCGTGATTGATTCATCTTGCTATACTATTAATGAATTTCGTGTTCGAATTAATATTGGAAAGCTGGATTGTAAAACAAACTATACCCGTGATCAGTTAGACGCTCACGAACCCATCATCGCACGAATATCTAAAACCAAGTTCATTGGTATTTCTCATCAAGAAATTCAAGCTGCTGTAAAACAACGACACAGCCGATATTTATTGTTTTCAAAACCATCTATTATGACTGAAAATGTAGATGAATTTGTATCATGGAAAAAAAGCGAATATGTAGCTAAACTCGCTTCACTTTATCCGTCACCAGCGTCTGAATTGAAAAGAATTGTTGCGAAAGATTCACCACTCAATACAAATATAAAATTCAGCACCATGCTCGATGAACTTAAACCATTCAGAGAAAATTCAGCCACAGCAAAATTTTTCGACGCATTTGATATAGGAGAATATAACAAATCCCTACGCATTCTTTGTTTTTCAGGTACATCAGAAGCTTTAAAATTAGCTAAGATTTTAGTTAAGAATAATAACATTTTAGCAAAGGATAATAAGTTACTTGCCTTAGATCCCAATGAAAAACCAGATGGGACAAAACCAAGTGCATTTGATTTTGCACGGGATAAACTAGCATTTTATAAATTATTAGAGGACTTACAACGTCAACAATCATTGTCTAATATCCCCAGCTCTCCTTGATACTGACAAACAGACTTTAATCAATTAAGTCTCGTTATCATGCCTGACCCTCAAGATGTGTGAAGATTCCAATGAAAGTAAACAACCTGAGTTATGGATAAACAAGAATTAGAAAGCTTAAAAAAAATGATTGAAAAGTCTGTTTGTCAGACCCCGTTTTCTTACTGATTAAGAATTACTATATCTTGCGACTTAATCCAAACAACTTTCCCATCTCTCAATTCACATACAGAATTACCTGCCTGCTTATGTTTTAACAAAGCATCATTAATCGCAGATTGAATGATTTGCCTGACTTTTTCAGAATCATTCATTATTTTTGAAATCTGATCTTCATTTTTTCGAGGTATCATCGTATTTCTCCAATAAACCTTGCCATATTTCAGGAGCTTGGACATCAACTAGTTTGTCTATTTTAGATGCAATTGGTGTCAAATTGCCCATAAGTGTATTATCGTACATTTGCCATGAATCTGCTAATGGTTTGTATAGCCTAAAAAAATTTTTAAGACCGGACTCAAACCTACGTTTAATGGTATTTTCTGGCACAGAATGGCCGCCCATTTTAACTCGTTCAGCTACCCGTGAAATAGCTAAAACGGGGCTATCCAATACCAAAAAAGTTAAATGAAAAAGATATCCCTTTTCTTTTTTTAACCTAGCTATCCAAGGCGCAAAAGTTTTGCTGGCCAATGTAGTTTCAAAAGCAAAATTTTCATTATTTTCTGCCAAATATTGCATTCGTTCTAACATTGCTTTTCCAGCTTGAATTGCAACCTTTTCTGGAGCAAAAGCACTCAGACCTGCTGCAATCGTATCCGCATTAACAAAATGATCGATTTGAAGAGCCGATCCAAGTAAAGCTGGAGCTGCTGTTGTTTTTCCGGCGCCATTTGGGCCCGCAATTACAATAATATGTGGCATAGCTTATTTCCATATTTAGGCTAGACGGATACGATTCTGTGAAATCTTCTTTTGTATTTTCTGGCTTAAGATTCATGCCAACTATCCAGCGATTTTTCCCCACTGTTTAAATAACTCCATCGTTCGCATGCTAACACCACGAGCCCGCGGGTGTGGCGTACGTCCTGAGTGCTTTTCAACGACTAAGGAAAAAACATTTTGGCGAGCAAGGCATAAAGCCATACTCAATCCCACTGGGCCGGCACCAACAATCAATACAGGAATGTTTTTCATTATGTTACCCATGGGAAATTGACTTGACCTTTTTCAAAAGAATTTGGCTCCATATTAACTAGAAAAAGCTTTCCTAGAAAGTTAAAACATCTTTTTTTAAACCGTGGGTATAGATATTTTTTTGCCTATAATGCCATAATTGCATTAATACACAACATCTGGTAAAATTGATCAAACTAAATCCAGTTTGTTTACGCGATTCTCAACTTTCGCATGAAAGGATGTTTTTGCCCGTCATTTGTAAAACGATGCGTCTTTATTGAGGAGCTTATGAAATCTCTTTTAAAATTATTATCTTTTGGCTTAATAGCACAAACTACAATCGCGAAACCGACTTTTTCGTGTCAATCCTCTCAATCAGAAGGAATTGATTTCTTTTGTGCAGATCAAGCAGAACCTACTCCTTATCAACCTTGTGCCAATTTTAAACTCGCTTATGGGCAAGCTTCTTCGAACACCTCATTATGGTTTATTGGTGAACGTCATGATCAATCAAAGAAGACTGTAAACTGCATCAACACACTGACTCAAACTGTCGGTGAGCATACTGTGTATCTCGAAGGAGCTAAAGCAGGCAAAATCGTTAAATGTGAGAGTTATAGAGGGTTAAAGGCTAAAAAGGGCAGAGTCTGCAAAGGCTGGGATGATCCAGCTGCTGTGGCTAAATACAAAACCTATGTACCAGAACTTGAAGACGTAGATCTCAAGGAAAAAATGGCTGGTCATTTGTTAGAATTAGAAGAATCATTCAAGGGTCTTGATGACAAAACAGCAGACGCACAACTTAAATATCTTCGTTTTATCTTAACAAGTAATGCGGGAGCAGAGCGTATTAAAAAGCTTTCAGGTAAGCTCGTGGATACAAAAACAATGATACCCGCTCTCGATTGGCTATTGGAACAGAGAAAAAATGGAACATCTTATAAAGATGCTTTTGCAACACCAATAGAAGTGTATGAGAAAATTTACGAAGCAGCAGCTGCAAAAAATCCAAAAGCTTTAGACTCAAAAGCACTTAAAAAACTCGACCAAAAAAGAGAACAAGATTTACTGACAACAGCTGATGAGCATCCGCAAAGCCGTTTTGGTATATTCGTTGTGGGTGAGAATCATTTAAAGAAAAAATTTGTGAAAGATAATCTTGAACAACGGATAGATAATCGTTCTATTGCGGTATTAGTTAAGTAATCCTGGAAGAAGCACCAAGCAGTTCTTTTGGCGGGCGTCCTACTGTCCATTATCCTAAATTCGGCAGTTAGGAACTACTGCGAGCCATCTTGCCAAAAACACGCGCATAACCTTTTTTATCATGAAAAGCTATCCTAAAAATTTTTCCTCAATTATACCCGTTATAGCGGGTATAATTGATTATACCCCCTACAGAGGGTATACTTTAATTTACCCCTTATAATGGGTAAAATATATTTTGCTAAGCAGGAGGTTCATTATATGCTTATTCGCTCCCCCAAGGAATTGGCTTTACTTGTTAGCAACCAACGCAAAAGGCTTAAGCTAAGTCAAGCAGAGGTTGGTAAACTCGTAGGGTTAAAACAACAAACTATTTCAGAGTTTGAAATCAAACCCGACGGTACTAAATTAAACACTTTATTTCATATACTGTCTGCGGTTAATTTAGATATAAGAATATTAACAAAAGATGATCCTATTCTTACAAAAAATGAATGGAAAGAAGAGTGGTAAAAAATGAAAATATATAAACGCATTCTTAGCATATTAATGAATGGCATTTTGATAGGCAAGCTAGAAAAAAGTAAAAATGGCCTCGCATTTGTTTATGATCAACAGTGGCTAGCAACACCAGGTGCTCGCCCCATTTCGCTATCATTACCACTCGTGAATCAATTATTTATGGGTGATGTTGTATATAATTTTTTTGACAATCTGCTGCCAGATAATTCGCAAATTAGGGCACGTATTCAGGCTAAATTTCATGTTGCAACAAACCAACCGTTTGAGTTACTCGCAAGCATAGGAAAAGATTGTGTAGGTGCCATACAAATTGTGGATGGCGAAATACCTCCTTTCAAAAATAAAATTAATGCAGAACCCTTAAATGAAAAAGAAATTGCTTCCATTCTCCGTGGATACCAGACCTATCCATTAGGCATGATGGATAATACCAGTGAATTTCGTATTTCTATTGCTGGGGCACAAGAAAAATCAGCATTCTTATATCATAAACAAGCATGGTGTAGACCACTTGGAGAAACACCCACTAGCCATATTTTTAAGTTGCCTATTGGATTTATTTCTCATCAACAAATGGATCTAAGTGCCAGCTGTGAAAACGAATGGCTTTGCACACAAATTACAGAAGCATTTGGGCTACCTGTTGCAAAATGCGAAATTCTTCATTTTGAAGATACAAAAGTTTTGGCAGTAGAACGTTTTGATCGAAAATTATCTCAAGATAAAACTTGGCTAATGCGATTGCCCCAAGAAGATATATGTCAAGCACTTGGTACCTCGTCTAATTTAAAATATCAATCAGATGGGGGCCCGGGAATTAATGATATTATGAATTTATTACTTGGATCTGCAAATCCGGTAGAAGATAGGGACATGTTCTTTCGTTCACAGGTTTTGTTTTGGTTGCTAGCGGCAATTGACGGGCATGCAAAAAATTTTAGTCTGTTTATTGAACCTGAAGGAAAATATCGCCTAACCCCTCTCTATGATATTATGTCTGCTTATCCTTTAATCGCGAAAAAACAATTACAAAAACAAAAAATTAAGATGGCAATGGCTCTTAAAGGTGAAGATAATCATTACCATTGGCATAATGCACAACGCAGACATTTTATAAAAACAGCAAAAGATGCAAATTATTCTGTAGAAAAAGCCGAGGCAATTCTCGATGAAATGCTAAGCAAAGTGGATGGTGTGATAAAAAAACTATCTGCACAATTACCCCCCACATTCCCTAGGCAAATATCTCAGTCTATTTTTGATGGAATGCAATCAATGAAACAGCGTTTAACAAAATAACCCATAATGAATTGCTCCCTAGAAATTATCGAAAAAATGGGACACGGATTACCAGAATGTTTATGCGAAAAAATAGTAAAGCTCATCACTGATTTTTATGCTGAGCTACCGAGGTCAATATGGAAAATATAACGAATAAAAATATTAGTTTTTTTGAGGCTGGAAAAAAAATATTTTCACTAGCCTTGCCAATGGCTGGCAGTCAATTGATTAATGTTGCCAGCGGATTTTTATGTATGGCAATGCTCGCTGCTTTAGGACATGAAGTATTAGCGGCAAGTGCTCTGATTTTCTCGACACAATTGTCGATTATGGTAAGCGGCATGTCTATTCTGTTTTCTTTGAGCGTCCTAGTAGGACATTCCTATGGTGCAAAAGATTATGCGACCATTGGAAACTATGTTCAACAAGGATGGACACTAGCAATATTAATCAGCATTCCTATTATGTTACTTTTTTGGAATATCGATGCAGTCCTTCTATTTTTCGGTCAATCAAAAGAAATAGCGGATATTGTTCATTCCTATTTTCATGCATTTGTATGGGCTGTCATTCCTGGGGTTTTATCCACTTGCAATATGCAATTTGGTTACGGCGTACATAAAAAAGCATTGATTGTTTCCACTAGCGTGATGAGCGTTATTGTACTCCTTATTACTGCATACACTTTAATTTTTGGCAAATTTGGTTTTCCAAAATTAGGCGTAGCAGGATTAGGTTATGCAACAGTCGCGCAATATAGTTTCTTTTTTGTTTTTACCACACTGTTTTTTTACTATGAAAAAAGTTTTGCTCGATTTGAATTATTTCGCTATCGCGTCCACCAACACTTAGATCATTTTAAAAAAATGTTTAAAATTGGCTGGCCGATCAGCGTACAAATGGGCGGAGAAATGTTGTCATTTTTTGTCAGCGGTATCATGATTGGTTGGATAGGTACAGTTGCACTCGCCGCATTTCAAATTGTAAACCAATATTACTTTTTAATTGTGATTCCTATATTTTCATTGTCTCAAGCGAGTGGAATTTTAGTTGGGCATGCGTGTGGCGCAAAACAATTCCATGAAGTAAAAAAATTAAGTTACGCCAGTATTGCAATGGTGTTAATAGCAAGTTCTATTGTTGCCATCGCATTTTTAGCATTACCAAAAACACTAGCGGCTTTTTATATGAACGTAAATGATCCAGCGAACGCGGCCACATTACAATTAACTATTTTGATATTTTTCATTATTGCCTTCTCGCAAATATTCGATGCGGTGCGGAATATTTTAATAGGCATATTACGCGGCTTATTCGACACTCGCTTCCCAATGTATATAAGTTTATTAACTATTTGGATTATTGGTATGCCTCTCTCTTATATTTTGGCATTTCCACTGAATTTTGGCGCCATAGGATTTGTCATTGGCGGAATGTTAGGTATGTTTGGCGGCACAATAGTCATGTTATATCGATGGTACATGCTTATTAAAAAATATTAGAGTACGCATACAAATAGATGATTAGAGGATGAATCTAGTTATTAAGATAGTTCACCTTCAGCAAAACAGCCTCTACCATAGTCGTGCAATTTAATTTTTCTTTTATTTTTTTGGAATGCGTTTCAACTGTGTGTGGGTTAAACTGTATACGCAGCAATTAAATAAAACTATTAAATGTATTACGATCAATTCGACCGTGATCTACACCTTTTGGAAGATCACCTTCAATTTCAACATAAGCACTAGCTTGCTGAAAATTTTCTGGGTAAATAACCAAGCATTTTTTATGCGTCTTTACTGAAGGGTATAAAATCGCTTCGATCCCAACCGCATGCGCAAGCTGTCCTAAAATTTGCGGATTAGATGGAATATCAAATTGCATGGGCATAATACGCCAATCTTCTCGCAATAAAGTATTCAATAATAACTCCTTCGTATTCACGGGCAACATCGCTGAAATTCCTAGTCGTTTAGCTCGAGTAATAAAGCTTGCTGGCAAATGAATAGAATTACCAAGTAGAGATGTTTTTAGTGCATCAGCCATTCGTGATCGTTGATGTGCAAAATAACTATAATGATCCCAACAATAAGCCGAAATAGCCTGATATTGCCGCTTCCATCTTTTGACATCCCGATGCGAGAAGCTATCTAGCACATATAATAAATTTTGTTTTTGTCGAGACATTTTTAAGCAACATTTCCTGCCAATGCATTTTGAACAAATTTTTCTAACTTTTGATAACGACCAAATCGAATCATGTCTCTTGGAGAAATGCCACCCAAAGCAGGATTTTTAACCTGAAACCATAAAGTTGTTTTCTGTACATCACCATTGAAATAACCAGCTACTAGCTCGCAAATAATAGCAATTTCCTGTAACCGCTCTGCAAGCTCCCTTGGCATCTTTTCGTCATAACGAACTGATTTTTGGGACACTCCCATTGCTTTTGATACTTCATTCGTAGAAAGGTTTAAGAAATTAACAACTTTTTTTGGAGTGTTCTCTCCCAAAAGCCCTAAATAATTGTGGGGAGGAATAGTATCAAATATTGTTGGATTGTGCGCTGTCATTGCCATAATTGTCACCTCTTCCTAAATTATACCTAATATATTCCATTTTACAACCATCTTTAAACCATGTTAGCAATCGTGATTAATAATGCATGACTGAAATGTGAGAAGGAAAATAATAACTTTATTATTCAATAATTTGGTGCGTGACTAGAAAACGGAAAAGTATGTGTTTATTTATTGGGAACTTGGAGCTCTTTCATACTGGATATAACGGAGATATTACGGAAACCAATCTTATCTTGCGTATGACAGGGTCATATGATAGGCCTGTTTTTTATCTTTTTAAACCGGAATAACCTCAAAAATATTCAGGTTTCCTCCTTCATTCATTGAAATAGTAATCTATGGCTTTTCATAGACAGATTATCAAATATAATGGACATGAATATCCCTGTATTAGGGTATTGATTATGTAAGCGTGATCTTACCCCCCCGTTCTTTTAGGATTTGGAGATGGCCGAGAAAATTAATTCGTATGAAAGAAAACCTACTCGTGCATTTTTTCAATGCAGAGGAGCAGGCCATATTATTAATAGGATAAACCATTTTTACATTTTATAACAACGTAAAATCCATTCTAAGCTGCAACAAATAATGACGAACAATCTTCTTGATAATCACATCATAAAGATCTCGCCTTATGGTGCGATGTATTTCAATTATTTTCCAAAGGTAGGTTGCTGATGGTCTTATATTCCGTCCATCAGCCACTTCCTGAACAACATCTTCCGGCGTATCTGCATAAAACGCAAGACCAGTTAAATCGTATTCCTCTGACGATAAAATATCTTTAGTAATCGATCGCGCCAGATCATTTTCAAGCATGACATTCTCCTTTTCAAAATTAAAGTTTACTCGATAAAAATAGCTCTTTTGTTGCTCCATGAAAAACTCCATCAGACCTTCGCATATGCGACTAAAAATCTCCGCTTCCAGCAAAAGATATTCCTCCCTTGGGAGCTTTTTGAAATCAATTCCAATTAAACGACATAGTGGTTCCGTGGCTGACATTATATTCCATTCTCCGACAAGGTATGTTATATATATCTAAATAATTATTGAATTAGATTTAGGTATTATCGATATCTATAGAGTATATTGTCAATATCTATTGATAAATTATATTTACTGACAGATCTTTAGAATATATAATTCAAACATGTAATTTCAGGAAACTTGAGATATGCTTGGTAACTATGCAGAACGCGTCAGATTCGTTCGATCCCTAACCAAGCTTTCAAGGGAAGCATTTGAAAGCAAGTATGGTATTAACAAAAACACACTTAAATCTTGGGAATTAGGGATAAATTCCCTCACAGAAAAGTCAGCAATACAAATTGCAGATGCCATTAAAAATGAAGGATTTTCCTGCTCGCCTGAATGGTTGATATTTGGCATGGGACCAGAGCCGAGATCATTTAATTCAGCCGATTCATTATTAACTACGATATCAGAACAGTCTAAAATCATCTATGAAGCTGAGTATTTCAAAAAAAATAATGAAAATTCTTTTGTAGCAATGATAACTGATACAAGCATGTTTCCCAATTATGAAATTGGTGATTATGTTGGCGGTATTCTCGACGATGATATACGCGCAATTGAAAAATTAAAAAAATTCTTTGGAAAAATTTGTATTATTTATCTTATCAAAGAAATTTTTGTTATTAGAAAAATAATTAGAGGAGCAAACAATATTATTTTACTCTGTCCTATCAATAATGACTTTGAAACTGAAATTATAGCAATTAATGACATCCGAGCACTTGCTTCTATAATCTGGCATCGATCAAGTTTTATCAAGCTTTAAAGAGACTCTAATGACAATTGAATATGTTAAAACTATTAAACCCCGAATAACAGATATTAATTATGGTGGACACCTAGGTCATATTGAACTCATTGGTTTGTTACATGAGGTTAGGGTGCAATTTCTAAACAACCATAACTGTAATGAATTTGAAATTGATGGCTGTGCTTTATTTATGAAAACTCTTCAATTAGATTATATCAATCAGGCTTTTTGGAATGAACAGCTCAAAATTCAGATGTCATTAGTATCAGAAGGAGCCAGAATTATTTTCAAATATATTGTGAATAATTTAGTGAGAAATAACACAACAGCAAAAGCTGAAGCTATAATGGTTTTAGTAAGCAAAAAAAATCAAAAACCTTTAAAACCTGATTTATTTTTCGAGACACTTAATAATGATAAAAATCCAGGATAAAATTTTAGAAGACGATAAAAAAATAATTATAGCCAGCACGAAAGTAATAAGAATAGGCAATCATGCTTCTCAACAATTAAATATATATTTTAAAAAACTACAATATGATTTGGGATGTACTTATATTTTTTATATTTATGAAAATCTTCTGCATAATAAAAAAATTATTTATTCCTCCAGTTGGAAATGGCAAAACTTACTTGTAGGCGAAAAGCTTATTAATGATTGTCCGGTCTTTAAAGCTGGAGTGGAAGGTTTATCGAATGGGAAAAAATCCATAATTCTTCCTTGGAATCATATTCATTGCAAAAACTCTAAAGAAAAAGACATTACACTGCTTCGCTCTGAATTTAATATTGCCAATGGCATTGGTATTAGTCATACCAATGGCTGCTTTCGAGAAGGCATTGGACTGGGCGCAGATATTAAAGATAATGATTTTTATCAGCGTGTCATCTCGAACAATTTAATATATGCAATTATGAAAAAAATCAGGTTACTTACCTTACGCGACGCAAAATACAATTTAATTTCACAAAAAGTATTAAATTAATTGATTATCCATCCAATATTCATGGAATTTAAAATATGAAACGACTATATGACAAAAAAGCTATTATTATTGGCGGGACTTCTGGAATTGGAAAAGCAATAGTTAAACTTTTTGCTGCGGAAGGTGCCAATGTTGTTTTTTGTGGCCGATCACAAGAGCAAGGAATGCAAATTTCCAATGAATTAAATAATACAAAATTTATTACTTGCGATATCACAAAAAAAAATGAAATCAAAGTATTTTTTGAAAACGCTATAACTTTTCTTAATGGTATGGATATTGCTGTTAATAATGCAGGTATTAGCGGTGAGATTGCGGCATTTCATGAAACTGATGATGAACTTTTATTTAAAGTAATGGAAACCAATTTTTTTGGCATCTGGCAGTGTTTGAAAAAAGAAATTCAATATTTTATTTCTCAAAATAAGGCCGGCTCGATTGTCAATGTGTCATCTACTTCCGGTCTCATTGGTAATGGACTGGGGCTTTCACCCTACTCTTCAAGCAAACATGCGTTAATCGGACTTACAAAATCGGTCGCGCTGGAATATGCCAAAAATAATATTCGCGTAAATGCTATTTGTCCCGGGTTTGTAGATACACCGATGACTGATAAAGCAAGTGAAATTTCTCCGAAATTAAAAAAGAGAATACCGGCTATGCATCCAATGGGAAGAGTTGCTACTACTGAAGAAATTGCAAATGCTGCATTGTATCTATGTTCAGATGAATCCACATTTACTACGGGCAGCAGTATGGTTGTGGATGGAGGTTTAACAATTTAATGCAAAAGCTGGCTCTATTTGTTTATAAACTTCCCCTATACCAAAAAGAAAATTTGAAATTACGATTGCCTACTGATGTGGTGCACTAAAAATGGAAGGCTTACCTATCTACCATTATATTTTTCGCATTAGGTAACATATAGGCATATGTAACAACCAAAGCACCCAGAGCAGTCATTAAAAAACCCACAGGCAACAAGATAAGCGGCGTGATTATCCACCACACATATTTTGGTATTTTATTTAAGTCCATATTCATCCCTAGCAGTCCTTTAAGGTATTACTGATTGTAGGGAAAGATTTTGTCAAACGAAAGGAGGAGGATAAGTTTTCTAATTAATTTCAACATTACAACTAAGAAAGCGAAGAATAAAAAACACAAAGGCTCTGACACCTACTGATGCCAGAGCCTAAAATCGTAAGCCCCCAATTGACTTGTTATCGTCAATTTTGGGAGCTGCTACCCGAAGGTAGTCTCACAAGCCCATTGCTGGGAACACTTTAATTATGGACGACTATAGATGTTGCGTCAAGGCGCCCAAACCTAATGCCTGCAATAACCCCTTGATTATTGCGTCCAAATCTTCCTGAATTACACGATGGGAAATATAGTGTCGTTTTCCATTCGTATCCTTGCCCAATTTCATACGATCCAATCTCGCTATAGAAACAGTTGCGATCATATCGCATTTTGCCCATGTTTCCTTTTCCGCATACCTCCCAGGCAAAGACAATGGGTTCATCTTATGATGATGCGCTTCAATAGGTGCTGGTTTTGTCGTACTTAACGGCACAACGGTGTATAGCTGTTGCTGCTTGCGTGAAGCTGGTGACACGATTACAACCGGCCGCTTCTTAATCATTTCAGGAAGGATAAATCCTGAATAATCACAAATAAGAACCGTTCCCTGTTTTGGATGAAAAATTATGGCCATATCCATACCTAATTAAAAAATTAGGCGATATGGTAAGAGCAATTCATACCAAATGCTAGAGATGTTTAAATGAGAATTTCCAACAAGGGATATTACCGATAATTTACCGATCTTGATCTGATTTTACACACCCCAAATTATAACTCATTGATTAATTTGGCGTCCCCAAGGGGATTCGAACCCCTGTTACCGCCGTGAAAGGGCGATGTCCTAGGCCTCTAGACGATGGGGACAGATAAGGAAACCTGTCTGTAACAAAAACTACCTTAGGTTTGTGGAGCTAACCGGGATCGAACCGGTGACCTCTTGCATGCCATGCAAGCGCTCTCCCAGCTGAGCTATAGCCCCGGCGTAGTTGCTATATCACGATAGAGCAGGGATTCTAACAGCCCTCGCTGGTTTGTCAATCAAAAAAAATCAGATTTTTAAAACTTCGCACAGTCATAAATTGCAATTTTTGGCGCTATACTTTACGCCATTGCATCCAGGCGATCCAACACCCGCTCTCGCCCCAATAAAAATAACGTAATATCAATCGGCGGTGAAACCGTGTCGCCCGTCACCGCTACCCGTAAAGGCTGCGCAATTTTACCCATTTTTAAGTTTAAATTTTCCGCCGCCTCAGCAATCACTCGATGAATCGCATCTTTAGTCCAACTATGCAAATTTGCCAAGCAATCCCGAATTTCAGCCAGGGCTGGTTTAATATCCGGTGTGATATGTTTACTGACAGCATCTGGATTATACATAATATTGTCAGTATAAAAATACTGGCTCTTTTCTGCCATTTCACGCAAGGTTTTTGCACGCTCTGCCTGGGCTTTAACAATCTCTGTCAGCGGCGGTCCCTGAGTGACATCTATATCCAATCGCTTCATCTGCCATGCCAGTTCTTTTGCCACATGCAGAGGATCGCTATTTTTTATGTAATGCTGATTTAGCCACAATAATTTTTCTGTATTAAATGCAGCAGGCGAATTATTAATATTGCGAATTTCAAAATAATCTATCATTTCCTGCAAAGAAAAAATTTCCTGATCGCCATGCGACCAGCCAAGACGCACCAAATAATTTAACAAAGCCTCGGGCAAAAAACCTTCTTCACGATATTGCATGACACTCACAGCACCATGACGCTTGGATAAACGCTTACCGTCACTTCCTAAAATCATCGGAACATGCGCATAAGAAGGCGGAACTGCACCTAAAGCACGCAAAATATTGATTTGACGAGGCGTGTTGTTAATGTGATCGTCACCGCGAATAACATGCGTAATTTTCATGTCCCAATCATCTACAACAACTGAGAAATTATACGTCGGTGCTCCATCACTGCGCGCAATAATTAAATCATCCAATTCTTTATTGCTAAATAAAACTTTGCCGCGAATCAAATCATCAAATACAACTTCACCTTCAAACGGATTTTTAAATCGAATAACATAACTGCCCTCGGGCTGGTCTTGCCGCGTGCGGCAAAAACCATCGTAACGCGGTTTTTCTTTATTCGCCATTTGCTCGTTACGCAAATTCTCAAGACGCTCTTTGCTGCAATAACAACGATAAGCTTTATCTTGTTTTAATAAATCCGCGATGACTGCATGGTAACGATCAAATCGTTTGGTTTGATAATACGGGCCTTCATCATAATTAAGATTAAGCCACTCCATACCATCGAGAATAGCCTGGACAGATTCTTGAGTAGATCGCTCAAGGTCGGTATCTTCAATACGTAAAATAAATTTGCCTTGCATTTTGCGAGCGTAAAGCCAGCAATAAAGCGCTGTGCGAGCGCCGCCGACATGTAAATAACCGGTAGGACTGGGCGCGAAACGAGTGACAATTGACATATAAATTTAACCTTTATTTTATCAAACTATACAGCGCCGCGCCTAATGTCCAATCAATATCTTTTTGATTAATTTTATTTGTTACGGTCAATTGGTTACCCTGCAATCCATAAGCTCTATATAATAACTCATCGTCATAAGCAGCATTCGCACAATATGCAGAAAGATATTTCACATTTTCTTTCGGATAATTTTTCTGTAATTGATCCCAGGTCACACTACAAACATTTTTTATACGTTCTTCTAACATAGACTGATCGGGCGTTTTATCTGCTTGAAAAAAGTTATACGTATAATAAATTCCTGAAAATGCAATAAATGATTGTTTTCCAGAAACTGTTACATGCTGATTTTGGATGACATTATCTTTGTACAATCCGCTGCATGCAGGAAGATTAAAATAACCAAACATTCCTGGACTGAATTCATAATAAAGCGGATAACACGCACTTGCACCTGGCACCGCACTCATCGTAGCAAGAGCTTGATCTTGCCCCAATCCCTTAAAACTTTTACTGAATACTCTATATTTTTTTCCATTCATGTTAAGAACTATTTCATCTTTCCAGTATTTGAGATCGTTTGTCGCAAACGCGATTTGAGTTGACGCACCACCCATGTCAATCGAACCGACTGTAGATTGATGATTTTGGAAATTGCCCGCAAGATAATTGACATCTAACCAGCCATACAGACCTTCCATTTGACCCGAAATAGTTTGAAGGGTTTTTCCTTTTTTAGGAACCGGCGCAAAAAATGGATAATTTTTTTCGAGGTAAGTTTTAATATTGTTGTAAATGGCATCTTGTTTATCTTGAGATAATAAACGCATACCAGCCGTGCCAAATACATGCACGACTACTGTTCCAGGAGCAACTTTATTTGTTTGCAAGAATTGCACTGCATCATCCAGCAAGGGTTTCAATGAAGGGCCAGCCTGTTCGGGATGATCAGCATAAAAAGACAAACCAGGTTTGACATTTTTTGAAGAAACATCAGTCACAACCGGTAAAGAAAAAAGTGGTTTTTCATATTGAAAAATATGCAAGCGAGATCCAGTACTGCCCGCATCAACGAAAATAGTATAGGAAGAAGAAGTGTTTGCAGCAAATGCTGAAAAACTTAAAACTGAAAGCATGATGGCAAGCCAAAAAGCCAGGTATTTTTTCATGGAAAATCCTTTAAGGTATGCAGATTTAAGAATGACGGGCATTGTATGTGAAATAACATTAACGCACAAGAAAATATGGCGGGCTTAGGCAGATGAAAAGGCCGTAAGCCCACCTTACAAAGCACAATATGAAGGAAACTATTAGCCGTTGGATGACTGGGCTGGTTTCCTGCTAATTGCTAAGTTAGCATATATTTCATTTAATCGATCGTAATGATCTCTCTTAACTCCATTACCAATATGAGCTTGATGGAAAATGCCAGAAAACAATTTATCCTTCTTTGAGACAAAATCTGCATCCCCAGCAGTAAACGTAGCAGCATGCTTGTTAATAACTTTTGCTTGCAGTCGGGTGATAAATTCTACTTTATCAAAAATATAAATATCTTTGACCATGAATGAAAATACACCTAGTTTAGATGCTTTAAACTGGTTCTCCAAAGAAGGATGAGTAGAAAATTTATCGTAAAGATTTTGTAATTCATCTAATGTTTTTGCACGGATTATTTTAGCTCGCAGATATTCTATAGAAGGTTCTGCACCACGCTCAACCAAATGATCAGCCTTATCAAGATCGCCTCGTTGTGTGCACATAGTAACCAATTCCGCATTTTTCTTTGCATCTTTAAGCGCAGCAGCTTCTAACGCTTTTTCTTCAACATTACCATAGTGATCAATAACATTAAGCTCGATATCTTTATCATTTTTTTTTGCACTAAACATAAAGTTAATCCTCGTTAAATTAAAGTTGAATTAAATTTATACATTATCCAGTGAAAAAAGTCAATTTTTAATCGTTTTTGATTGATTTTAGAGATTTAACCCGGATGCTTCATGATGAAATATCCGGGTTAAGAGTGTCAGTAAAAAATAAAAAAAGCCAAGCGAATGAACAACTTGGCTTTTAAAGAATTTTAACCCAGAGTATTTTATATATCCCACACCAACTGCACCCCTGCCAAATTAATTTCCGTATTCACATTCCCGACAGACAACGCGCCCGATGCCGGATTCAGGTCATGAATATGCACTTGTTGGTTAAACACATGGGCATAAATCATATCCACCGCCACTTTTTTATTGACCTGATAGCGCGCGCCGAGGTTTATACCGATTTTTCGCGCATCAGGGAAGTTTAACCCGCGATAGGCATTCCGTGTCGGTGTGGGTTCAAATTTGAGAGAACCGCGCAGCATCCATTGCGGATTTAATTTATAATGCGTACCGACGCTGACATCCACAGTATCCGTATAATATTGCGGGGAAACTACATTCACAAGCCCCGTTGGATTAGTCCTGCTCGGCGGTTGGATATAGTTTTGACCATAATAATATTTGATAATACTCCATTGGTCCCACGCAACCGTCCCCATTAACGCCCATACCGGCGTCATATCATGATACAAACTAAGCGTCGTAACGGGAGGAAGCGGAATACTCACTTTAAATTGATCGGTGTGGTAACCGGTCACCCCATATAACGCAAAATCACTGCCTCCTGTCATATTCATCACGATCTTTGAACGATAATTCAAACCAACACGTGTTTTATCATCAACACGCAATAACACACCCGCATGCCAGCCGCGCCCCCAGTTGTTCGCGTTATAGCGCGAGATTGAATCGTTTGCGGTAATCGGCTGTGTAAATGCATGACTGCGGCTTTGTAAGGAAAAATAATGGAAATCAGGGCCTAAACCAAACGACCACGCAGGATTGATTTTCATGGCAAAACTGGGTGAAACATCAATTGTTTTCGTCGAAATTTTTGTTAAATTGTATCGAACATCAGAGCCTTCGCCATAATCTTCCATCAATCCCCACGCTGGTACCACACTGATACCCAGCGCATAACGTTCTTTAAATGGAAAAGCATAATGAAATGCGGGCAAAATAGCATTAGGATAAGAACTCGCATCAGCATTCGTATTGATATAACCTGGCGCGCCGGGAATACCAGAAGGTGCAGTCGATGTGCCAGAAAACACTGTGCGTTGATACACATCAGTGACTGCAGCTGCCAATTGTTGCGGCAAATAAACTAAACCTGCGGAGTTATACCAGTTGGTGCCTGCATCTTCGACGACTGCCGCTTCACCCGCATCGGCCAAAACGGATGGGCTCTGAAATTCAAGTTTATAACCGGAAGCATAGGCATGAGAGGAAAGTGCCGCAATTAATCCTGCGCTGCTCAATGTAATGACTTTCTTGAATATCCTTTTCATATCGTCTCCTTTAAAAATTCATTTTATACAAATTACGATTTTCTTGCAGTAATTTTGTAAATGCTTCTGCATCAATCGGCTTACTAAAATAATAACCCTGAATATAATCACAACCTTTTTCTTTAAGAAATTGCAATTGCTCAAGTGTTTCCACTCCTTCAGCAAGCGCTTTGACTTTTAATTCTTTCGCCATTGCAATAATCGCAGACACAATCGTAATACTATCATTATTTCCCGGAATATCACGAATAAATGACTGGTCTACTTTTAATTTATCAATTGAAAACCGCTTGAGATAACTTAATCCTGAATAACCTGTTCCAAAATCATCGACAGCCAAACTGAGCCCTAATTGCTTAAATTCTTTGATCAAATGAATCACTGTTTCATCCAAAATAGCAGTTTCCGTGAGCTCTAATTCAAGAAATTTTGAATCAAGTCCTGTTTGTTTCAAAATGTTTTGAATCATTGGGATCAGATTTTCTTCGCGCAATTGTTTTTCTGCCAGATTCACCGCAACTTTCAGAGTTGAAAACCCCATGTCATGCCATTTTTGGGTTTGCAAACAGGCTTCACGCATGACCCATTCGCCAATCGGAACAATTAATCCCGTTTCTTCTGCAATTGGAATAAATTTCATCGGAGAAATAAAACCATGAACAGGATGCGGCCAGCGTATCAAGGCTTCCATGCCGCTGACTTGCCCGGTTTTTAAATCAACTAAAGGCTGATAATAAACCTGGAATTGATTTTTTTCGACAGCAGTATGCAAATCTGTTTCCAATTCTAATTGCTTAGGCATTTCTGCATTAATTTCTGCACGATAAAACTCAAGACGATTGCCTCCGTACTGTTTCGCATTAAACATTGCAGCATCGGCGTTAATTAATAATGAGCGTATATCCGTACCATCTTTTCCATAGAGACTGACTCCCATACTGGCTGTAACTTTCACACCTTGCGTTTCGAGATAAATGGGATCTTCCATCACTGAAAATAATTTACGAATTTTTTCTTCAGCTTCAGAAGCTTTCAACGGAACTAATAAAATATTAAAAGTGTCCTGGCGCGAAATGGTAATAATGTAACGCGTAAAATTTTCTCGAGCTGCCTGGAAAGCAAATGCACTCAAGCGTTCGGCAATCACTTTAATAATCGTATTTCCTGCTTGATGTCCGAGACTGTCATTAATCATTTCAATTCGATTTAACGAAAAACACACGACAGCAAAAATGTTATCAGTATTTTTTATGGATTGAATGGCGGATTCGATATATTGCGGCAATAATCTCTGATTAGGCAAATCGGTTAATAAATCATGGTTTGCCTGATAACTCACCAAAGTGTTTTCGAGTTTTAATTTGAGTGAATCTTTGAACCATTGCGTACTGCGATGATTAATACTCGCCATGAACCCAATATAAATCAGCGAGAAAAATCCAACAAGATTATAAAAAATTGTACCTTTGAGAAAACACCAAATAACGAGCGGCACAACAATGATAGCTAAAGTTATTACGCAAAGAAAAAATTGTCCGATGGTGCCGGTTGAGTAACCGGTTGTAATTAAAAAAAGTGCGATAAAAGCAAAATATTGGCGCGTGATGTTATCTGGAATGAGAAATACGCAAATCGCCCACATGATGGCGCAAAGAGACATGACGACAGAATAAGCACGTAACCAAGTCTGTTCGCTATAGTTATTTTTATATTTTCTGTAAACGAAATAAAGCAGAGTTAGCGCAAGCAAGGCGAAGTTATAAACCGCAAACCAGGGAATTAATAATGCATTGGGAGTGTGATTATAAAAATCGATAAAAATAGCGATGCCGACCGGAATGCCGCTTATTGTGCCGGGGAGGCAGCCTCGATAAAGATGTTCAATTAACTCAGCTTTGACTTGCTGGTTAATCTGAAGTTTTTCTTCAGAGGAAATTTGCCTTTGATCAGCAACTAATTCCATATTTGCCTTTTTATTCCTTTAGATGGGCATAAGTGTATCATTCGTCGATAAAACGTGAAAGTCTGGCTCTCAAAAAAAAGAGGAGTTAATAATGCCTAAAAATGATTAGGGCGTGGCGTCAATTAGTTTATTTTTTTTAAAAAGCGGTAGAATCGTAAGTATTCGGTGCGGGGGTATAAATTTCGTATT
>DATIJV010000009.1:0-4423 GCA_035478255.1 Gammaproteobacteria bacterium | reverse complement strand
GTTTGGAGGAAGGGGAAAGGGGAAGGAGGTATTAAATACTCCCTTTTTCGACAAAAAAGGTTTAAAATCCTGCAACTTTTATCTTATTAGGTACCTATTCCATGCTTTCTGTTTCACCCCCCATGAAAAAAATGCTCAAGCTAACAGGCATTGTGTTCGGTATTATTTTTGGCTGGTATGGCATCACCAAGTTACTCTTTTTCTGGGGCATGAGCCATTACGTTCCTCCCCCTGTTTCCGTTTCCAGCAATGTCGCGGCCACTAAAGTCTGGCAGCCTTACATCACTTCCATTGGCACACTCAGCGCCATCAATGGAGTCGACATCAGCGCTGAAGTACCTGGAATAGTCAGCGAAATCCACTTCACCTCAGGACAGGTCGTGAATAAGGGTGACGTGTTAGTGGTATTAGATACCAGCGTCGAGCAAGCTCAACTTAAATTTGATCAGGCAAAATTAAAACTGGCGCAGATTAATTACGATCGCGATCTGGTCCTTTTAAAGAAAAATGTAGTTTCTCAAGCAAAAGTAGATACGGATATCGCAGAATTACAGGAAACCAGCGCGAGCGTTGAAGCCGATCAAGCTAAAATCAGGCAAAAAACCATTACCTCGCCTTTTGGTGGAAACATCGGTATTCGCCAAATAGATATCGGCCAGTATCTCCAGG
Organism: Gammaproteobacteria bacterium; assembly: GCA_035478255.1. Classification (GTDB taxonomy): domain Bacteria; phylum Pseudomonadota; class Gammaproteobacteria; order DSM-16500; family DSM-16500; genus DATIJJ01. The sequence continues at coordinate 3,754 of DATIJV010000009.1, read as the reverse complement.
CTGGAACAACGATGGTTACACTCCAAACCTTAGACCCGCTCTACGTGCAGTTTACGCTTCCAGAACAGGACTTACCGGATCTTTATCCTCAACAAACTGTTGATATTACGGTAGACTTGTCAGGACAAAAAACTACCCTGCGCGGCACAATTAACGCAATTAATTCCAAAGTTGATCAAACCACACGGAATATTCTGGTCGAAGCCACTATTCCAAACAAAAATCGCCAGCTTCTTCCCGGTATGTTTGCACTGGTGACTGTCTGGCTGAAAACCGAAAAAAATGTGATCGTGCTGCCTGAAACATCTATCTCTTACAGCTTGCACGGCGATTCTGTTTTTATTATCAAAAAAGAAGGCAAAGACAGCGATGGCAAACCTATTTTAAATGCCTATCGCCAATACGTTAAAGTCGGAGAACGCCGCGGCGATCAAGTCGCGATTGTCAGTGGAATTCAACCCGGCGATCAAGTTGTGACTTCGGGCCAGTTAAAATTACAAAATGGCACACATGTCGTGATTGATAATTCCATCACGCTTTAACTGAGATTAAAAATTATGAATTTTACTGATATTTTTATTAAACGTCCCGTTCTCGCTTGTGTCATCAGCCTGATGATTCTGCTCATTGGCCTACGCGCTATCGGTGAACTTTCTCTCCGTCAATTTCCAAAAATGGAAAATACTGTTATCACCGTCACGACCGCTTACCCTGGTGCAAATGCCGATTTAATGCAGGGATTTATCACATCTCCTCTGCAAAAATCCATTGCGAGCGCTGAAGGTATTGATTACATGACCGCACAAAGCGTTGATGGTCTAAGCACAATTAGCGCCTATATAAAATTAAATTTTGATCCTGCTATTGCGATGACAGATATCATGTCACAAGTCCAGCAAGTTTCCGACCAATTGCCGAAAGAAAGTAACAAACCTGTTATTCAAAAATCAACTGGCAACAGTCTGGCATTAATGTATATCGGTTTTAACAGCAAGAACATGTCAACACAACAAATTACTGATTACCTGGTCCGCGTTGTACAACCCAAACTTCAAACTGTTGGCGGTGTTTCCAGCGCACAAATTCTCGGCGGTCAAGCTTATGCAATGCGTATTTGGTTAAATACTAACAGAATGGCAGCTTTAAGCGTAACAGCGGAAGATGTGATTAACGCCATTGAAGCACAAAACTTTCAAGCTGCTGCCGGACAAATGAAAGGGAAATTTGTTCTTTATAATATTAATGCAAAAACAAATACAGTGAATGAAGAACAATTTAATAATATCGTTGTTAAAAGCCAAAAAGCGACTCTCATTCGTTTTAAAGATATTGGCCGCGTAGAGTTGGGCGCACAAAGTCACGATTCTTCTGTTATATTTAATGGAAAAAACGCAGTATTCATCGGCATTCAAAGCACACCTACCGCAAATCCGCTCACCGTCATTGATGACGTAAAAAAATTACTGCCTGAATTGTCACGAGATTATCCGCCCAGCTTTGAAGGAAAAGTTGTTTATGACAGCACTGATTACATTCGCAGTTCCATTCATGAAGTCATGCGGAGTATTTCAGAAGCTTCCCTGATTGTCATTATCGTTGTGTTTTTATTTTTAGGTTCATTCCGCACAGTCATGATTCCCATTATTACCATTCCACTTTCATTAATTGGTGTGTGCTCGCTCATGTATGCAATGGGTTATTCTCTCAACTTACTCACTTTGCTGGCGATGGTTTTAGCCATTGGTCTGGTGGTTGATGATGCAATTGTCGTCGTTGAAAATATTTATCGTCACATTGAAGAAGGATTAACACCTTTCCAGGCTGCCATTAAAGGCGCGCATGAAATTGCAACACCCATTATTTCCATGACCACTACACTTGCTGCAGTGTATGCACCTATCGGTTTTATGACAGGGATGACAGGCGCATTATTCAAAGAATTTGCTTTCACACTGGCATTTTGTGTCATTTTATCCGGTGTGATTGCATTGACGCTTTCTCCGATGATGTGTTCCAAAATATTAAATTCTCATTATTCCCAGCAAAAATTAGTGAAAATGATTGATGAAATTTTTGAAAAATTAAAAACAAAATATACTGAACGCTTGCAAAGAGTTTTAAATATTCGCCCAGTTGTGATTGTTTTTTCCATAATTATTCTTGTTTTTTGCGGATTTTTAGCCAAGACGACGATGAGCGAGCTGGCACCCGATGAGGACCAAAGTGCGTTGTTTGCTTCTCTTTCCGCACCGCAATATGCAAACATTAATTACACGACACAATTTACCAGTGAATTTGAAAATATTTATAAAAAAATTCCTGAAGCGGAAGATTATTTTGTAGTAAACGGCAGCGGCGGTGTGAATAATGCATTCGCCGGATTAATTTTGAAACCTTGGAATAAACGTAAAAAAAGCCAGGATGCAATTCTTGCGGAAGTTCAACCGCAACTTGGCAAAATTGCAGGATTGCAAGCTGTTGCTTTCCCTCTTCCCTCGATTCCAGGACAAAGTGATGGATTACCTGTTCAATTCGTATTGACATCGACTGCGGATTATACGGTACTGTATCAAGTCGTAGAAAAATTAAAAACAGAAGCGATGAAGAGTGGTCTTTTTATGTATGCCGATACAGATTTGAAGTTTAACAAACCTGAACTCGTTGTAAATATTAATCGCGACAAAGCCGCAAGCATGGGAGTGACCATGCAAAATATTGGTACGACTCTCGCTGTTTTTCTCGGCGGAAATTATGTGAATCGTTTTGATCAGGAAGGACAAAGCTATCAAGTCATTCCACAAGTTCCGCGCCAATTTCGCTATGATCCTGACAAAATTAATAATTATTATGTGATGTCATCTGCTGCAAATGTATTGGTTCCATTGGGAAGTCTTGTTGATTTGACTATTCATACCGTGCCAAATCAGTTAAATCAATTTCAACAATTAAATTCTGCCACTTTGCAAGGCATGACTTTTCCTGGAAAATCAACGACTCAAGCACTCAATTTTTTGCGTGAGAAAGCAAAAGAAATTTTACCGATGGGAGTCAGTTTTGATTATGGCGGACAATCGAGACAAACAATTCAGGAAGGGAACACTCTGATTTATACTTTCTTTTTTGCGCTGATAATTATTTATTTAGTTTTAGCTGCGCAATTTGAAAGTTTTCGTGATCCTTTTATTATTTTAATTAGTGTGCCGATGTCTATTGCTGGTGCACTGCTTCCTTTAAATATTTTTTCTTCGCTGAATAATATCGGAATGAATTTTGGGATTTCACTCAATATTTATAGCGGAATTGGTCTTATTACCTTGATTGGCCTCATTAGTAAGCATGGAATTTTAATGGTGGATTTTGCGAATAAACTTCAACATTCAGAAAAACTTTCGATAGATGCGGCAATTGTTAAATCAGCGGCATTACGATTGCGTCCTATTTTGATGACAACGGCTGCGATGATTTTGGGTGTATTTCCATTGATTCTCGCATCGGGTGCAGGTGCTAAAAGCCGTATGAATATTGGAATCGTAATTGCATGCGGAATGTTAATTGGAACGTGTTTTACTTTATTTGTTGTGCCGACGATGTATACGCTATTGGCTCGAAAACAGTAATAGCTCAGCCCCATTGGTTGTCATCCCGGAATTTACTCACTCTTAATTCGCGCTTTTCGCGAATTTAGAGTGAGTTAATGTCCGGGATCCACCCAAATGATAAGGGTAGATCCCGGACATTAAGTAGCGCTAAATTC
>DATIJV010000008.1:0-2373 GCA_035478255.1 Gammaproteobacteria bacterium | reverse complement strand
TCCGGTAAATCGGTATGATAATTACACACAAAAACGTATCAAATCAAAAAAACCCTGTCATCCCGCAAAAAAATTGCCCACTTATTTCGACAAGAATTTGGCGTGTAAGCAATTTTTTGTGCGGGACCCGGTGACGGCTTTAACAAAAAAATTGCTGCTACCAAACACTTCACGATATTTAATTGTTAAAACACAAATTTCAAATTTTCACGATGGTTTGAACGTTTTTGTCATAGCCACTACCGGATCCCGCACAAAAAATTGCTTACACGCCAAATTCTTGTCGAAATAAGTGGGCAATTTTTTTGCGGGATGACAGGGTTTTTTTGATTTGATACGTTTTTGTGTGTAATTATCATACCGATTTACCGGACGACAGTGCGCGAAGGCGGGAATCCATTTGGAATAGTACTAGCGGATAAATAGATTCCCGCCTTCGCGGGAATGACAGTTTAGTTGTGTTGATACCTATGTTGAAGCGCGCTGGCATGACACAGCAAGTCCTTTTCGATTATTTCAGTGTACTTGTTTTATACGGCACAAACACTTCATTCAATTGCTGACTCACACGAATAAACGTTGTCCGTTTCGATAATTCTTTTAACCGTTGTGCCCCCACGTAAGTGCAGGTTGAACGGATACCGCCCAAAATATCCAGCACCGTATTTTTCACAGGACCGCGATAAGGCACATTGACAGAACGTCCTTCACTGGCGCGATACTCTGCCACATTGCCATGATATTTTTCCATGGCTTCGGAAGAACTCATCCCATAAAAACGTTTATATTTTTCACCCTGTTCTTCAATAATTTCACCCAAACATTCATCATGCCCCGATAACATCCCGCCTAACATGACAAAATCAGCACCCGCCGCAAACGCTTTTGCGACATCGCCAGGGGAAGTGCAACCGCCATCCGCACAAACATGGCCGCCTAAACCATGCGCCGCATCGGCACATTCAATAATGGCCGACAATTGTGGATAACCCACACCCGTTTTTTCACGCGTGGTACAAACAGAACCCGGACCAATACCAATTTTAACAATATCTGCACCCGACAAAATAAGTTCTTCCACCATTTCGCCCGTCACGACGTTGCCTGCCATGATAATTTTATTGGGATAACTCTGACGTAAGCGTTCCAAAAATTTGACGAATCGTTCCGTATAACCATTCGCGACATCCAGACAAATCATGGGAATATTAACGACCTTTAAAATGGCTTGAAGTTTTTCAAATTCGTGCTCTGAAATACCCGTTGAAATAAAAGAAGAAGACAATGCCGCTGGCTGTTTTTCTGCAAAGGCTTTCCAGTCGTTCAATTCATGAAATTTATCCATCGCAGTGAGCAATCCATGCTGCGCCAAGGCGGTGCCCATTGCAAAAGTCCCGGTATGATCCATATTGGCTGCAATAATAGGCACGCCTTTCCAGTCAGCATCGGAATCTCTGAAATGAAATTCCCGTTCAAGCGCCACTTCCGATCGGGATTTCAAAACACTTCTTTTCGGACGAATCAATACATCTTTAAAATCCAGCTTGATATCATTTTCAATACGCATTATTCATTCCTTCCGTAAACAGGCAAAATAAAAACCATCCATACCGTGCATGCCGGGTAAAATTTGTCTGCCAATCGAACAGGCTTTACCCCAGGCTGCGTTGATTTTTTCTTCCTTTGCATCGGGATTGGCTGCGATAAAAGCAGTTAAAACGCGTGCATTTTCTTCAGCATAAACAGAACAGGTGGCATAAACAAGTAATCCATTGGGTTTTAATAAAGGCCATAACGCGGATAAAAGTCGACTCTGTTCTTTACTCAATTGAACAATATCTTCTGCCTTGCGCAATAATTTTATATCAGGATGGCGACGGATAACGCCACTCGCTGAACACGGCGCATCCAATAAAATACGATCGAATAAAATACCATCCCACCATTCGCTGGCATTGCCTGCATCCGCGCAAATTAAATCCGTTTTCAATTGCAATCTGTCCAAGTTCTCTTTGACGGAATCTAAACGAATGGGATCACGATCCACCGCAATCAATTTTTCCAGTAGCGGTTGTGATTCCAAAATATGTGTCGTTTTGCCACCGGGTGCTGCTGCCGCATCCAGCACGCGTTGATTCGGCAAGACAGATAACAATTCAGTCGCCAATTGTGCAGCCCCGTCCTGTACTGAAACGTGTCCTTCCGAAAATTGCGGCAGTTGATCCACGTTACAGGGAACTGACAGCGTAATACCAAACAATGTTTCAGGAATCAAATGCACTTCCATTTGTTGCGCCGCTAATTTTTCCATGTATTTTTCGCGTGTTATTTTTTTCTGATTGACTCGCAGCGAAAAAGGCGGATGCTGATTAT
>DATIJV010000007.1:0-55815 GCA_035478255.1 Gammaproteobacteria bacterium | reverse complement strand
GTTTAGAGGAAGGGGGACTCTTCGATACAGATGCGCTCAATTAGAGCGTCCCCCTTCCTCTAAACGCTTTTCGTTTGGAGGAAGGGGATAGGGGAAGGAGGTCAAAATAAAGAACCTCGCGACTGTCATCGAATACTTACTTAAAATTTATTCAACCTAATGAGAAATCGTAAAAAATGTCAATTTGCACTCAAAAACTACAGCCGAATTTCACAGCAATTTGTTTGCTATCAGCGCTTTTCCCGTTTTATGCATTTTTTCAAATGACAGTTTTAAATACGTTAAGTGAAAACTTCATTGATTCCTTTCAGTTATCGCACATTGGGCTTAGCGCATTGTCATCTGCATACTTATATGGCGATGCTCTCGCACTTATTCCAGCAGGTTTAATACTTGACAGATTCAACACAAAATCAATCATTCTTTTAAGTTTTTCTCTCCTTCTTATCTCTTCTTCTTTATTTTATTTTTCAGAATCATTTTACTTGGCTATCAGCGAGCGTTTTGCCGCAGGCATTGCACATGCTTTTGCATTGATGAGTTGTTTTAGAATTGCTGCTTTACATATTTCCAATGACAAGCAAGGTTTAGTGATGAGTGCCATTTTGACAATTGCATTTTTAGGCGCATTGTGTGCGCAATTACCATATGTTTGGCTGCTAAAGCATGTAGGCTTTAACAACGCCGCCTTCATACAAATTTTTATAGGTATTCTTATATTTTTCATATTAAAAACCAGCATTAAGCTGCCTCTTACGCAGCGTTTTGAAAATTTTAATTTATTATCCGCCATCAAAAATCCGCAAAATGAAATAGCTGCAATTTTCATCGCATTAATGAGTGCGCCCTTTATGCTTTTGGGTGCACTGTATGGTCTTGAATATTTATCATATAATAAATCGTTAAATTCATTCGACGCTTCTTTCATTGTCAGTTTAATTTTTATAGGAACCATAATCGGATCGCCTTTTATGGGTTGGTTATTTGATCGCGTTAAATTTCCAAAAATTTTAATGATGATTGGCGTTCTTCTTACCCTCATAAGCTGCATCCTATTATTTTATATGCAACATTATCTTGGGTTGATATTTTTAATGATTGGTTTTTTCTCTAGTGTTCAAGTGTTAGGTTATCCCATTATTGCAATTAATAATCCGAGTGGAATCCTCAGCACATCGATGGGATTAGCAAATTTTTTTATAATGATCTTGTTAGGCAGCTTGCAACTTGTTACAGGATATATCGCAAATATTGTTTCTTTAGAAATGAGCTTGTTCTTTATAATAGGATTGGCTTGTGTTTTAAGTGGAATTTGCATTATTTTGGTTGTACCTTACGCGGCCATAAATAGCAATAATCAAAAAGTATTTGCCGGGTGATGGCTGAAGCTATTCCGGGTCAATCCGAATTATCCAACAACTTCATACTCTTTTCTGGATAACGCGCACCTTTAACTTCAAATGTAGAAAGAAATTGTGTAATTTCATCCCATGCTATTTCTGGAAAATTAAGATTGGTCGACTTTGCATTTTCTTCCAAATATCGAATATGTTTGGTTCCCGGAATAGGAACAATGTCATTCCCCTGATGCAAGAGCCATGCTAACGCAACTTGCACAGGCGATGCATGGTATTTTTCAGCAATGGTTTTGATCATTTCAATCAGTATACTATTATGAGCTAAATTTTCATCCTGAAGACGTGGCAAATTTTGGCGAAAATCATTTTTGTCCAAGCTGCTTAAATTTAAAATTTTTCCCGTCAAAAAACCTCGACCAATCGGACTATAAGGCACAAGACCTATATTCAGCTCACGCAATGTAGGAAGAATTTTTTCTTCAACTCCACGGTTCCACAAAGAATACTCAGATTGCAATGCAGAAATCGGATACACAGCATGTGCACGTCGTATCGTTCCAGGCCCGACTTCAGATAATCCAATGTAACGAATTTTTCCAGCGCCGACAAATTCCGCCAAAACTTGAATGGTCTCTTCTATCGGTGTTTTGGGATCTAAGCGATGCTGATAATAAAGATCGATATAATCTGTACCCAAACGTTTAAGTGAACCATCGATCGATTTTCGGATATGCGAAGGCGAACTATTGGTTCCATTGATTTCATTTTTTTCATCCCAAGTGAAACCAAATTTCGTCGCAATAATTACTTTATCACGCGGCGTTTTTTTTAATGCTTCACCAAGTAATTCTTCGTTTTTTAAAGGGCCATATACTTCTGCTGTATCCCAAAAATTAATCCCTAATTCCAATGCACGCTGTAACACGCCAAGAGATTCTGTTTTATCAGCAGCTCCGTATGCCCACGACATTCCCATGCAACCTAAACCTAAAGCCGATACTTCCAAACCTTGTGAGCCTAATTTTCGTTTTTGCATTATATACCTCTCGCAGATGAGTTTTAGAAACGGGGCCAGGAGAGCAAATATTCCTGAAATAAAAAAATTAGTCAATTGAATATTCGGATAAAGTATCAATCAGCGTCCCAAACCTATCATTCCAACCGCAGCATGTCATAAACATATGATAATACTTGACACCGGTTTTAAACAGAAGAAAATACCGGCCACGGCAAATAAATTATAAAATTTTTTGATCATTGGTATTAAAAATGCGAGCGCGACTATTTTCAAAGACTCCCCTACTCTACCCTTTTCAACTGAGCGTTATCAATCATCCGCAGCATATAATCGATACGCTTCGTAAAAGCAAATTTACTTTAGCGGATCATTTTCTGGGTACGTTAAATAAAAATGAGGAGCATGAATGGCGAAAAACTTATCACCAATTACTTCTGGCTGAAACAAAACTCAAACCAATCGCGTTTGCAGGAATAGAAGTGGGTGATGGAGAAATTATTCAACGTTACCTGGGAGAAAATGAAGAACAAATTTTGCATAACAAAACCTGCTTTCTTCATGCCATGGAAATATGTCCAGAGCATCGGGGATCTGTGCTGCAAATGTTATTATGGAAAAAAATTTGTGAACAAGCATTGCTTGACAAAATGCACTCCATCATTTGGGAACCGATTCATGAAGATGCCTGTAAACGTTTTTTTGCCCGATTTAACGTTGTTCCGGTTTCTCATCAATTCGTGCAGATGTCTTTTCAAGGGGATTTTTTTGACGGAGAAGATTCCATACAGCGTCGATATAGTGAAAATATTATTACGATTTTTCAAATACAGCAAACTGATTTGCTACCTTTCCATAAAAAATTGACAGATGTTATCAAAAAACAAAAAATCTCTGAAAACATGTCGATGCGCATGTCTGTTGCATCTGAAAATGAAAATATTATGCAATTTAAAACCCAACAACCAGTTTAATACAGGAAGCGGCGTATAAAATCACCACACCGAGAATATGCTATACTCTGAGTGTATTTTATTCATTTAAGAGAGGCTTTTGTTATGAGCAAATCATACGGAGCAGGCTCACCTATTGAACAACAAATACAAGTAACATTAGAAAAATTATATAGTTATGCTTCATCTGGTTCTAGTAGCAGCGGCGCTTCTGTAAACGAGAGCAAGATAATACATGAATCAATCATAGAGCTGGCTCAACTGTTGGATGCATTACATAAAGAAATCAACACAATATCAGATACTGATTATAAGAAAAAACGAGATGCATTTGAATATGGACGAGCCATGGATGATAAAATCAGTCAATTTTTTAAATCAAAATTTGATAGTGCCCACACTCTTACTTCAGCCATAAAAATTTTTCAATCGCGAAATGATATTGTCCCCAAAACTTCAATAGATACTAAATCAGTTTATGCTTTAATTCATTCCGCACTAGAAAGTAGTCATGTTTGGACAAGAACAAATCTTGAAGATAAAATTAAACTTGAATTACTGTATGGCAGAAAAAAACATGAGATGGATCTTCTTAATGCGATAAAAAATTATTTAGAAAAAGGAAATAATTTAAGAGGAGGAAGAGAACCATCAATCACCGAAATCGATTCTTTCACTGCAGCACATAAAAATTTTATTATGGCGCATGATCAATTTCAAACAACATCAGCTGACCAATTTTCTGATCCAACTATCACCGAATGGTACACAGAAGCACTAAAGCAAAATCAATTATTTGCTGACAAATATCAGTTAGCAGGAACAACTGATCGCGATCTGTTAGCTTTTGATGAATTAAAAAGATTAGTTCGACAATCCTTAGAGGAAAAATCAGCAGATGGAAAAATCTACGGTTTAATAAATCAATTAGACAGCAAAAATCCTAAATTGATCAAAGCAATTGAAAGCTTAGATAGAAATGAACTTCTCAATTTAGCTATAAAAAGTTTTAATGCAGTTCATACTGAAGCTCTACCAGACAAAAAAGGCATTCTCAGACAACATGCTATTTGTGCCCTTATGTATCGTACATTAGCCAAAAAATTTGATTATGATCCGCTAAGAGATCAACAAAAAATAATTCCTTTAGAACTCTTTAAAATTCATGAAATTTTATTGAAGAATTTGAAACTAGTCAGCCAAAAAGATGAAAATGCAGATATAAGTCCAAAAACTTTTTCAGCAAATATTTTAGCTACTTTTGCTTTAGCAAGTCATGCTCAAGAAAAACCACCTGAAGTTTCTGATGTTATGCTTGATAATGTTGTGAATCATTTAAAAGGACAATTTGTAAGTAATGCGGATCAATATTATAAAACATCATTGCAAAAATTATATATCTCGCATAAGGCTGAAACCAAAAAAATACAAAATGATCTACAATTTCTTGAGAAACTTCTCGCTACTGAAGAGGAACAAAAGACTGCTTTTGATAATAAAAGTTTTACTCGACAAAAGCTCACCGAATTTCGAGATTTTCGTCGTGAGATCGGCTTAACTCTTCAACCAGAAGGAAGTGACAAACGGACTGCTGGAGCCCGTAGAGAGGCAAGAGAGGAAACAATTAAAACATATCAAAAACAAATAAAAGAAAAAAAACAAGAACAGGAAGATTTAATAGGCAATCAAAAAAAACAAATTGAACAGTTAAAATATGAAACTGACACTTTAAAGAAGAGCCTAGAAAAAGAAAATCTACAAACGGAACAAAAATCTTTACTAGCTAGTTCATCTGAAGAAGAAACTAAAAATCTGGTACCGCTAGTGGTTCATATAGCTTCGCCTATGGAAAAATCATTTTTTCAACAATGCTCAAATCTTTTAATGGAACCAGGAAAAGATGAAAAAGATGAAATAAAAAAGGATAAAGATCGAAAAAGTATAAAAAATTCCCTAAAACAAGGGCTTTCAGTTACTGAACAAAATACTGCGAACTTGAACCTAGCGATGATTGCCAGGATATTTGATCAATTACCAGAAAAAGCGCTCGCAACTTTATTTGATTTTGAAAGTAATATGGCACTCTTACCTATCATTTTTGAGATAGAAGACAATAAAACTCTAATAAATAATTTAAAAAGATTTATTATGGATGATTTTGTTAAAATTGCATACAAAGCCATATTAAAACCTGACGGATCATTGAATGCAGATTTAATTAAATTTTTAGATAGTCAATCCGATCAGGACAACAAGTTTAGTTCGCTATATGAAAAATTAAACACGCAGCAAAAAGCCCTTTTGCAAAAAGAGTTAGTTTATTCACTTGCTCATGCTGCACTTTTACCGATTGAACATTCGTGCATAGAAAATTACCCTGAAAGATATCAATCATTGGTTATAGCTTTCCCTGCTGCTTTAACACCTGGTGTCACTTCTTTCTTTAATGCTACCGTTAATAGTTCAGTTGAAGATTTTCAATCTGCAGAACTCGCGGCTGCATCAAGACAAGGTTTATTTTCTCCAAGGAGATTGGGGGGGGCTGAAGAAAAAAATAAAGAACCACCGAAAGATATATATAAACTTTTTCCCGTTCATGATACTAGAAAAGATAATGACATACAGGATATAAAAGATTTACTGATAAAACTAAATCAAGTTGTTTCAAACTTAAAGTTTAAAGGAAAAGATAATTTAAAAAAGAATCTTGAACCTCAAGAGTTTGAAAAACTAAAATTAATTGAATCTGTTTTAGAGCTTCAGAATGGTGTCACCAGAGAAAAATTAATAAATGCAGGAACATTGCTAAAAAATTATCATAATGGATATTTCAATGTATTAACAGGTAGTCAGACAGAAGATGATGTGACAAAAATAATAAGTTTTGCAAAAAATAGTAGTAAAGAGAGATATAGAGAGATTGTTACTCCAAGTCAAACCCCAGGCCAGGGCCTTTCATAATTCTTGCTCATCATTCGGTGCGGGGGTATAAATTTCGTATTTTTTACCTCCTTCCCCTATCCCCCATAGGTCAAAATAAAGAACCGCGCGACTGCCACCGAATACTTACCTCATGATGAAATATTCGAGCTAGACTTGCTTGAGTCCAGAATAACCTATGAAGTTCAATTATTTAGATATCTTTACAAAAGATATCATATGGTGTAATTTACATAGATCATAAATAATAATTTTAACCATATGGTATAATTTAGATATGAAGGCTAAGCTAATATTTAAGGAAAAGAGCATTCTCGAGGATGGCTACATATTAGAGTTGGTTTTATGGAAGCTACCTCAAAAAACGCAAGACCGTCCACATGGATATAAATACAGGCTTTATTTCGGAGACCGCGAAGGAAAATGTTTAGTTCGCTATGACAATGAGAGCGGAAAGGGTGATCATAAACATATAGGCGAACAAGAAATTGCTTATGAATTTGTTGATCGAGATAAGTTGATAAAAGATTTTTACAAAGATGTTATCCATTCTCGTAAAAATAAAGAGGTGTAACCATGACAAAGAAACAATTAATCGTTAAAGTGAGTTCGCTGGAAGATTCATTAGCTAATTTTAAGAATGTCTGGGAGCGAGCGGAAAAAGGCGAGAAATTTTCTGCACCCATCGAGATTTTAAGTTTTGAAAACTCATCTACCTTAATGAAAACATTAAGTCCGAAGCGCTTAGAATTATTAAAAATATTACATGTGCTAGGAACGGTAAGTATTAGACTGTTGGCTAAAGAGCTTCATCGTGATTACAGCAATGTTCATCAAGATGTTAAAGCACTTCATGCGATAGGTGTGATATTGGAAAGTGAGGGAAAATATTACGTGCCATGGGAAACTATTGTGACGGAAATTTTACTTTGCTCAAAAGATTCTCCCAAGCATAATCATCATAAACCTAATAGTACTGCTGCTTAAAAGAACGTTATTAGGGAATAAAACAAGAATTCTTGTAGTATGTGTTTAATATGAATTAATCAGGTAATGCAGCATCTAAAAAAGATTGTTCTTCTTGCGACTTAAGATTTCAATGTACCAGGAATAAAGATGGTCGAGTCAAATTAAGAACCACACTGATTCTGATTCTCCTGATGTAAGTAACCTGAGTTATGGATAAGAACCCTTTTAAAACGATACAGATGCGCTCAATTAGAACGTCCCCCTTCCTCTAAGCGTGCTTTTCGCTTGGAGGAAGGGGATAGGGGAAGGAGGTCAAAATAAAGAACCGCGCGACTGCCACCGAATAGTTACTCCTGATTCTCTATTTAACAGGCGCATTTCTAGAAGATAAAGTTCTTCATTATACTTCGAAACTTCACGAGTATCTGTGAAATCTTGAGGGAAATCTTGAGGGTCAGGCATGATAACGAGACTTAATTGATTAAAGTCTGTTTGTCAGGCCTGTCACTGTCACTCCTGTCACTCTGTCACTGTCACTCCTGCTGAAGAAGGATGTCAGATGATAGAGCTATGTGGAGGCTTTGGTCCAGAATGGATACATAATGTATCGACACAGCATTAGATTATAAAATACCTGTTGGTGTTGTTTTATGGTCCACAGTTTCGTCAGCAACTGGCGGATTTGTTTAAATAAAATGCAATCTTACCGGAAAGTCGCCTGAAAAGAAAAGGCACAATAGCTTAGAGCGAATGTCGCAACCCCTTTTCCGCATCTGGATGATCACTATACCATCTTCGAATTTGGAAATCATATCCTATACTTTTTTCTAGAATGGAGCACAATGTTTTACTCTTAGTTAATAATCCAATGACTTCTTCATTATTATTGTTTTTTAAGTGAGACAGTATAGGTTTCATAAAAAGTGAATCTAGATTATCATTTTGTAATGATTCTATTAAATCCTCTAACCCTGTCGAGAGAGTATCGGATGCTCTCCATTCACTAAAGCGTTCTGGTTCATTAAATACTTCCTCAAAAAATGCTCTATTCTTTTGTAAAAACGCAAATGCATTTTCTATACTTTCTTGCGTGGGTTTTTCTTGTCTAGATTTTTCTATAGATTGTTTTTCAAAAAATGCAGAGCCATTAAAAACAAAAGCCACTTCTTCTGTTGCCTCAGAAAGAGATTTTGGATTTTGTTTATTTTCACCACTGAATAAAGGATTCCTTTCAACTCCACTATCCACCGAAGGCAGATTTATTATCCCTTTTTTAGATAATTGAATTTCTATCTCTATCAATTCCCGTGCCTTCATTATCATTTCAGGTGAGAGGACCCCTGGTTTAAAATTTGGATTATCAATAATGGGGCCGATTAATTGATAAATCCCACCGTCTTCTAAACAGCCAGGATTATTAAAGCTTCTCCTGCATTTTACCGCAAAGAGTATATCGTCGGACTTTATTTCTTTAACTGCCATTTCGTCAGCGAATAAAAGTCTATTGATCTCGGGCGAAGCACCTTTTTTAGCCATATCGAGATACTGAGCTCCATGTATATTTGCAAAATCACTTGTGTTTTCATTGGATATTTTTTCATCCCCATTTTTAATATTGTTTAGCCGAGAATGAAAAATATCATCCGATGATGCCCTTAAAAGATCGATATTAAGCACATAAATCCATGTCTCTTTTTCTTCGGGTTGATCGACCGGAAAATAAGCGCTTGCACTTAATCGCCACGTAAAGCAAACTGCTGTTTTTTTGTTAGTATAACTCTCATCTGGGTGGTAAGTGATGGGATGAGCTGGAAGACGGGATAAGAAACCGTCTCTAAAAATATCATTTGGATGTCGGGTATCACCTCTAAAACCAATCCTGCGCGTATTGGCCATATCATTATGCCTCTTATTCTGATTCATAGATAATTATAGCACAATATTGCCATGTTTGTATTATAGTTATTCTAAATATGTTATGCGCACGATTTCGGTCGATTATGTTTTAAATGCGAATTAGGGAAGGGTACGGAAGCTGCGAAAACCAGCCGCCACTTTAAGTTGACTTTTCATATACCTCATCTGGACTGTATATTTTCAGCAAAAAATGTAATCTTGAGGGTCATGCATGATAACGAGACTTAATTGATTAAAGTCTGTTTGTCAGGCCTGTCACTGTCACTCCTGTCACTCCCTGATCAAACCATCACCTGTAATAATGCTTTAGTAACACCACTCAATATTGCAGAAAGTAATCAAGCATTTGGAATCGTGGCACTTCTTTCGCAAGCAAAAATGGAAAAGCTAATCAATCAAAGTGTTGAAAAAATGGAATCTGATAATCACCCGTTAAAGCGTCAACGCAAATAGGAAGATCCGAATCGACCCTGATCCTGGAAAAAAATGGAGAAAATGAAAAGGGGTGATATTTTGTGCTAAAATTAAAACGTGAGTCATATTTAAATCAATGACGATGAAAGGGGGATTTTATGAGTGATCCACGTGATACAAGTAGTGCGTACAATCGGGTCGTAACACAAGATGAAGTCAACGAGGGAACGCGTCAATTGCAGCATGAACGAGAACGAAAGAGCGATCTTGATGCGGCCCTACTTGATTTCGAGCGCTCTAATGCTCCAATTGACAAGCTTAGAGTCGAAATTTTAAAGCATCTGACTGATTTAGAAAAAGATGGTGGTTATGATGCCGGGAAGGATAAGTGGAAAGAACCAAAGCAACATCACAAGCATGCTGCCTTATGCAGGGCACTTGATTGTCTCGAAGGGAAGAAAACTGGAAAGGATGGATTCGAACGACTAGAGAAGGATTTGGGTATAGCACCAGATAGCAGCGTTAAAAAAGAGTTCGCACTCTATGCTCAAAGCAAAGGAAAGTCTCAGACAAAGCTATTGTTAGAGCGTGCATTGGAATTTAAGGATAAGATCACTATCCCAATGAAAGAAATAAAGACCGGCCAAGCACCATTGAAGGACAACCAACGGACACATTATAAACATTATTAATTAGAAAAAAGAAAACGGAGTCAGTGGAGTGGATTAGCCCGGATATTTCATCATGGAGCCTCAGAAAAAGCTTAAAGGCCGCGTGATGACAAGGCGCGAGTCAAAAATGTTTCAGGAGCATATTGAAATATGTGACTGAAATATTTTTGACGAGAACGCAGTCAGCATGCGGTCTTTGAGCTTTTAATGAGGCTCCATGATGAAATATCCGGGTTAGTCGTGTGCTGAGCCCTGAGCTTGTCGAAGGGCCGAAGCATTACGACGTAATCCACCGAATTTGAAATATACCTCTCGCAGATGAGTTTTAGGTTTTTTTTCGCTATGACAATGAGAGCGGAAAGGGTGATCATAATAATATAGGCGAACAAGAAATTGCTTATGAATCCTGTGTTCCAGTTGCCCGCAACATTTTTATTTGACGGCTTATTATTAATGAAAAACTCGGTAGTTTCTTTGTCAACTAACATCCAACATATCTCATTAGATAACCATTTAAGCTATTCAGAACCAAAGATAATTGTTATTCAAGATATTCTCAATATCTGTGAGCCTATCGTAAAAGAAACATTTCTAACATATCTTAATAAAAATTTTGAAAAATATTCCTTGCTAAATTTAACAGAAATACTCTCCCCTGAAATAAATTTTTCTTGGCTTTTTGAATTATATGTACTGTTACATTCATGTGAGCTATGGAATGTACATGGTTCTTGGGTAGAATCAACTAAACCTGAATTAGGTCCAATTGCAAATTATAATTTTAATCAAATTGCTAAAGTAGCTAATCGCGATAATTTATCATTAGGAATTAAAAAACGTGAATGGTTTACAAAAAATGTAACAAATTATTTAAATGATAAGGCGGTATTTTGTTTTCCTACAACGCCAGATATTGCACCAAAAAAGGATTTTTATACGCAAAATCCAGAAGCAAGAAAATCAGGCGGTTACTTCCAAAAACTAATTGGGATGAATGCAATTGCCAGTCTTACAAGATCTCCTCAAATTACAATTCCAATTAATGAGCCGGGAGATTTTCCTGTTGGGATGTCATTTTTAGCTGCGCAAAACCAAGATGAATTATTATTTTATTTATTATCTGGAATCTTGAGGAATCTTGAGGGTCAGGCATGATAACGAGACTTAATTGATTAAAGTCTGTTTGTCAGGCCTGTCACTGTCACTCCTGTCACTCTCTGTCACTCTGTCACTCCTGCTGGCACCCTTTATCCGAATGTTCAATTGACAGAACGTTTAAAAACATATAATCTTACCAGTAAGATCTATTGGAGTTTCTATATGAAATCACTAGCGACAACTAAAATGTCTTCAAAAGGGCAGGTAGTTATACCCGAAGAGATTAGAAAAGCTTTAAATTTGACAGAAGGAAATCAATTTGTAGTCTTGGGGGAAAAGGATGTTATTATATTAAAAATAGTAACACCGCCTTCTATGAAGGATTTCGATCATCTTATTGTTAAAGCTCGATCTGAAGCTAAAAAAACAGGTCTTAAAAAAAATGATATTCAAAAAATACTCAAAAACGTAAGAAAAGAAAAATAATAATGGATATTATTATAGATACCAATGTTCTGATTTCAGGAATATTTTGGTCTGGTGCACCGTATAAGATACTAAAAGCATGGCAAAGTCGGAAGATTACGCTCGCTGTATCTCAAGACATTCTTGACGAATATGATAGAGTATCGAAATCATTATCAATAAAATATCCTAAAATCGATTTGTCTCAATTCATTGAATTGCTTGCAATTAATTCCAAAATATATATCCCATTAAAACTAAAGGATAAAATTTCGCGTGATCCAGATGATGATAAATTTATTGCTTGTGCACTTGCAGCAAAAATCAAATTTATTGTGAGTGGCGATCAAGATTTATTATCTATTCGTGAATATGAAGGAATTAAAATGATTAAGCCAGCTGATTTTATAAAAAAATACCCGAGATTATTTAGACAGAACCAATGAATTATATACGACTTTTCACTGGCGAAGATAATAAATCATATTTCGAGGAAGTTGATGCTGGATTTGAAAAAAATCATCCCTTGGGTAATTATTCAAAGAAATACGCTGCTAAAGGAATAATGTTTCGGGAATTTGAAAAAAATGCTTTGTTTGATTGGCATACCGCTCCTCAACCCCAATACATTATTTATCTTGAAGGTGAAGTCGAGGTTGAAGCAAGCGGTGGTGAGATACGAATTTTTAAACCAGGAAATATTCTGTTTGCAACTGATCTTACCGGTAAAGGACATATTACAAGAACTTTAACAAAAGGTAGATCGGTCATTATAACTACAGAAGAAGATAATTTATGAAATTAGGTTCTTCTAAACTATTTCTGAGGAGTTACAGGTTAATTTTTGCTTTTCCTGCAAACGCATTGGTTAATTTTATCAAAAAAAATACGGGCAGTGATGTGTATGATTTTCCAGAAAAATTTACACCTTTTAAATATCTTGATCTGAATAAAGGCTAAAATAATGCTTCGAAAAATTGTTTCAGGAGGTCAAACGGGTGTCGATCGTGCAGCACTCGATGCAGCTATATCGTCCGAATTGGAATATGGTGGGTGGTGCCCAAAAGGAAGATTGGATGAACAAGGGAAAATTCCTGAAAAATATAAAAAATTAAAAGAAATTTCAGGTGAATTTAAAACTGAAAAAGAAAATTATGACGCACGGACAAGAAAAAATATTTTAGAATCTGATGGTACATTAATTCTCGTTCCACAAATACCTTTACCAACAAATATTAAAGACGGAACAATATTAACCATTGCTTACGCCAAACAAAAACCCTATCTTATTATTGATTTATCACAATCCATCCATTTAAATTCTGAATTAATTTTTAATTGGATTGCAGAAAATAAAATTCATACATTAAATATTGCAGGCCCACGCGAATCAACTTGCCCTGGTATTCATCAGTCTAGCCTAAAATTGCTTCAAATTGTCTTGCCTCGATGTGGAAATTCTTGTTCATTAAAAGGCTTTAAGAATTTTTAGAAAATCATAAATTATGATGAAAAAAATATTCATTTTTAAAATTTAATTTTTTCATGGAACATTCATACTGAAAATAATATAATTTATTTTAAAAATATACTATTTAGGAAAATTTATGACTATTCAAAAAATTATGCTTTTAGTTGCAATGAATAAAGAAGCACAGCCTATCATTCACAAAATGCAAATGAAAGAGATTAAACACCCAATTGATACTTTTTTACCGATAAAAACTTATGCTATGGATACAGAAAAAGGTAAAGTTATTTTGGTTGTTAGCGGAAAATGCGCATCACATGGAGTGGATAGAATTGGAACTCAAGGATTGAATTTAGTCGCTTGGGAGTCTTTAAAGGCATTTAATCCCGATATTTTAATAAACGCTGGCACAGCAGGTGGCTTTAAGAAAAATGGCTCTATGCCGGGTGATGTGTATGTAAGCACTGAATCTATTAAATATCATGACAGATTATTTTACCCCGACATGCATTTTTTAAATTATGGAATAGGCTCATATAAATGTTTACCTATTCCTTTCATTGCAAAAAGATTGGGACTCAAAGAAGGTGTCATATCAACAGGGGCCTCATTACTTTCAAGCCAACAGGAAAACATTCAAATGAACAAAAATAATGCCGCTGTAAAAGAAATGGAGGCAGCAGGCATCGCAGAAGTTGCTCAAATGCGTGGAGTTCCATTTGTTGGATTAAAAATTATTACTGACATAGTAGATACTGATGAATGTCCACAAAATCAATTTACAAATAATTTTGAAAGGTTAATTACACATTTAGCAGATAAAGTTCATAACTTATGCGCTATTTTAATGGGAGAAGAAATAGATAATGTTTCGAAATTATCATTTTCTTATAATCAAGGAATTGTCTAATCATAAAAATTTTCTGAAGATCGAAAATGGAGAAATAAAAAATGCCAATACCAATTAACAACAATCAATCGAAAATACATGTGATTGCTTTGGGAGGCACAATTTTATGTATGTCAGAAAATCAATTAAGAGAAAATTATAATAGCCCATCAATTAATATAGATAAATTAATTTCCTTATTACCATTAGATAAAAAAAAATTTTCTATTACTCACGAACAATTATTACAAAAAATAAGTCATGACATCACACACGATGATTTATTTCTTATTGCTAAAAGAGTGGATGCAATAGCAAATAATGATGAAATTGATGGAATTGTGATCGTACAGGGAACAAATTCCATAGAAGAAACAGCATATTTTATCAATTTAGTTATCAATACAAAAAAGCCAATTGTTTTTACGGGAGCTTTTAGACCATACAATGCGTTAGGATTTGATGGCATTAGGAATCTATATAATTCAATAATTCTTGCTAGTCATAAACAAACATCAGCGCTTGGCGCTGTTCTTATTTTCAATGATTACATCGTAACTGCTCGTGATGCTTCTAAATCATTGTGGGGAGATTTTTCCAGTTATGGAGTTGAAGTAGCCGGATTTATACAAGGAAATGATATTCATATCCAAAAGACTGGTTTAAAAAAACATACTTATCTGAGCGAATTTAATATCAATGAAGTAAAGACATTTCCAAAAATTCATATAATATATGGTCACCTGGGCATAGATCGCATGTTTGTTGATACTGCGCTGGCAAATAACGCAAAAGGTATCATTAGTGCAGGTATGGGTAAAGGTTATCAGCCTAAAGAACTGGCAGACGCATTGATTCAAGCAAGCAAAAAAGGTATTTTTGTTGTGCGATGCTCGAGAACGGGACAAGGTATTCTTAACAGAGATTCAAAAATCGATGACCAATTTGGTTTTATTGCCGGTGGTTCATTGAACCCTCAAAAAGCTGTGATTTTATTATCAGTGGCTTTAAGCAGGACAAAGGATAGAAATCAGATTCAAAGGATCTTTGATGAGTATTAAGATTGGAATAAATCATGGAATGCGGATCAAGCTGCACAATTGACCTTTAAAAAAAAGTGGTAAGATGCTGGAAATAGGCTTTTTACCTTCTATTCTTTGTGATATTTTTTCTACTGAAGCGTATACTTTACAGGGAGTCGCCAAATATATTGATTATCATGAAGATGTCATTACTCATATAATTATTGGAAAAAATCTTTCCCCTTCTTTAATATTGGTAAAACGCCTCACTGAATTACACCGCTCTATCAGACCAGAACTTTATCAGGCAATAATGAAAAAAATTTTTATGAAGTATGAGTAGCTCTGTTTACCAGAGATAAGTTCAGCGCTTGGGTAAAATCGAAATTGGGGTTAAGTCGTGATCAGGCTTGCACAATTGCATATTTCACCGCTTCTTTGAAAGTATAATTGTAAAAGCCTGAGCACGTTTTTATTCAGATTATCATGACACTCTATAAATTAATTAAAACTTAGTCTTCTTTCTGTAGAAGTATCAGGAGAAGAATCCTGAGAAGCACTTTCAATTTCTTTTGTTAAATCAAAATTCTCTTTAAGTGAATTATAATTCTTTACAAGAAGATCAAAATGATCTTTGGAAAATTCTACTTTTTCTGCAATCTTTGTAGCGCGAAGTTTATCAATATTTTTTAATAATAAAGGAAATATTATATTTTCTAAATCATTTTTAGTTGATTCCAATTTTGATAGATCGGCTGCAATACTTTCTTCGACTTCGGCAAAATTTGGCAAATCCATTTTGTCTGCTGTTTTCTTGGTTGTAAGCATAAACGCCGTCATTAAATTAGAAACATCTACAGCAAATTCTTCAGTTTCAGCTTTGTTTTTCCATAATGCCTCATTTTTAATTTTTGCCATAAATTTGGCATGATCCTCTAGTGCCTTTTTATCTCCCACCAAAACAACATGTGTTTTTCGTAAACTAGATAACATAAATAAAAACTCCTATAAATGATTATTTAAATTGAATTACTAAGAGTTCCTCGACGCGCTGTGAGATTTAGATTATGGTTTTTATAGTGAAATATTATAAATAATTTTGCTTTAACATGCGACAAAAATAATCAATAAATTAAAAATTTATTAATTATCAATCGATTATCTATAAGAATCAGTTTTATATCCCACAAATAAACAAAAAAACTGTAAAATAATAAGAAACAAACACGTTGCTTGAATGAGAGGTTATTATGCTATATAAGCCACTCGAACAGACTCTTGGGCTACGAATTGCTTCGTTTCAACCAACTATTATAGACCCGTTTATTGAGCAATTGCTGGCAAATCAAATTCCTTCTTTTGAAACAACCGAAGTGAAACGCCGTCGCCAGGAAGAATTTCAAATTACCCTTATCAGTTTCTGTAAAAACAAATTAGCATTTGAAAAAGTTTGGCAGCAATATATTCAGCATTTAAAAAATCAAATAGAGGAAGATGTTGCACGAGATGAAAAAAATCATCGTGAGAGAAGAATTCAGGAAAACAAAGAAATTGAAAAAAGATCACCCACGATTCTTATAGAACATGGCACACAACAAATACAAGAAGCCGCAATGTTTGAAAAACTAATCGAAAAATCTATCCTTTATATTTCAGCACAAATTAAAAAATCAGAAAAATTAATTGAGGAATTAACAGATTTAGAAAAATCCATTAAAATAGATATGAATGAAAGAACAAAAAAAATTAAGGATGCTTATCAAGTAATGGCTATTACAAATGCAATTATTGAAATACCATATGCTCGATCCAATAGCCAAGGCAAACAGGAAAATGCCATATTTAAAATTCATATAGCGGACATCATTAATCACATTAAGGAAAGTATATCTAGCATATTAGATGAGCCCATGATGTCTCAGCAAATTTCCAATCGCGAAACAGACTCAATTGAACGTTTCGTAGACAAAAAATTAGAACTTGAATCCGATTCTGAAGAAAAATCAATTGAGCCATCTGATGTAGTAGCTATCAAAAAAGAAGTAACGCTACAAGTGCAAGAACATCAAGCAAAATTTCCAGAAGAAAAGACGTTAATTCAAAACAATCTTGCTGCGCTTGCAGTGGATCAAGTAGATCTTATGAGAGTAAGTAATGCAAAAGAATGCAGCATAAAGATGGAAGAACAACTAGCAAAAAAAAGAGAAGCGCTACTATTAAAAAAACAAGCTTTGTCAAAAAAAGCTAATATAAATCAAACTCTCGCCACATCAACCGAAACTTCCGCCGAAAAATCCATCCTAAAAACCTGCCACAACGTAATCAACGATGTCAAACATGACAGAGAAAAAATCGCTGCAGTAATCGAGCAACCCAGCATAAAACCCGAACGCGTCGCTGCTAATTCCTCTACCTATCCCAAAGAACAACAACAGACCAACGGTAAGAAACCTTAACTCGTCGTCACCTGAAACACCACTTGCCTCGCCTGGCTATTCATCTCCCACGGCCGCGCATAAACAAACCTTATCGCCGTCTGAGTCGGCACCACAAAACCACTCGGCTTCACCCGAAATGTCCAAATTTCATAACCCGGGGCACCGATCAATTTTTTATTCTCCGGCGCTTGAAATACATGCTTTACAGGCTGCACTAGATTCACATCATCTGCACGCAAATACCATGAGTAACCCGTTGTCGGATTCGATGCGAGCTTAATGGAAAATTCTGGCTGCTTCGCCTGGACCATCACCGCTGGCTTATCTTCCGTATATACCGTAACAGACTCAATTTTTTCAGCCGCCATCGCCACACTCGCGCACAATACTAAAATACCAATCAATACCCGCATATAACTTCCTCTTATAAAATGTAAATATTTTGATTTTTTGATTTATTCAACAACGCCCTTCCTCAAAACATATCACTTTGCCTTAAAATCATATTGTTTCAACAAAACAGAAATTTTTTCCTCTGCTAATGAATCCACCTCTGCACTCACTTTCAAATACCAATGCCGCCGATCTGCAAACTTCATACACTTTATCGCATCTTTTTCTGTCATCATCACTGCCAAATTATCGCAAAAATAAATATCGCTCCGCCGATAAAGATAATGATCCTGAAAAATATGCTCTATCACGTGAATACGGTGCTCGCGTAACATCGAAAAAAATCGTTCAGGGTTCCCAATCCCCGCTACAACATGTGCCGTTTTATTTCGAAACGCACTCAACAACATTTCTTCATGCGGTGTTTGCAGCGATATCAAAACATCACCACGCAAATCCATACGAGAAAATTTTATTTTTTTAAAAATTGAATTCTCTAATTGACTCGATCCATTCACGACAACCCAATCTACCGATTTCAACCGCTTAACTGGCTCTCGCAACGGGCCCGCCGGTAACATTTTTCCATTCCCTAACTCCCGCAAACCATCCACAATCGCAATTTCAATGTCTCGATGCAAACGATAATGCTGCAATCCATCATCCGAAATCACAATATTACACGACGATTTTTGCAATAATTCTTTTACAGCAAGAACACGATCCACACACACAACGAGAGGACAATGCGTACGCTTCGCCAATAACACCGCTTCATCTCCCACCCACTCAGGATCACTCATCCCATCTACCCAGTACGGCTCTGAAATTTTTTTCCCTCCCACACCACGGCTCACAATCCCGGGACGATATCCTTGATTTCGTAATATTTCCGCCAGCCAAATGACAAATGGCGTTTTCCCAGTTCCGCCAACTGTCACATTTCCCACAACAATCACAGGCACGGGAAAACGATAGGTTTTTTTAAAATGAAATCGATAAAGAAAATATCGAATAAAAATCAATAAACGAAATAACCACGAAAAAGGCAGCAACAAAAACATCAATGCACTGCAAGATGTACGATACCAATGTTTTTCTATTTTAAATTGACGTGACATTTTCTATATCTTTAAATTGCATTTTATATAATTTTGCATACTGACCATCTTGCGCCAATAAATCCGTATGCGTTCCAGTTTCTACAATTTTTCCTTCATCCATCACAATAATTTTATCCGCATCTTCAACAGTCGATAAACGATGCGCAATAACTAATGTCGTGCGATTTCGCATTAAATCATCTAACGCCGATTGAATATAACGCTCTGATTCTGTATCTAAAGCAGATGTCGCTTCATCCAGAATAAATATTGGTGCATTTTTTAAAATAGCACGCGCAATGGCAATGCGTTGACGCTGTCCGCCAGATAATAAAACACCATTTTCACCAACCAGCGTATCCAGACCTGCCGGCAGCTGTTCAATAAAATCTAGCGCATAAGCCGCTTTTGCAGCCGCTAAAACATCCTCTTCACTCGCTGTGTCAAAACTGCCATACGCAATATTATTTCGAATCGTGTCATTAAAAAGAATGACATGCTGCGACACTATCGCAAATTGTCTTCGCAAATCACTTAAACGAAGTTCTTGAACCGATACATCATCCAGCAAAATATCTCCCGTAAAATTTGCATAAAAACGCGGCAGCAAATTTATAAGCGTCGATTTTCCACTGCCTGAACGCCCGACTAATGCGACAATTTCTCCTGGACTCACACTAAAATTAATATCATGCAAAACTGTTTTATCAGGTTGATAAGCAAAATTGATATGACGAAAATCCAATTTGCCTTCTGCACGCTGCAAACTGCGCGTACCTTTATCATCTTCGGGTTTTTCATCAAGCATTTCAAATACCGTTTGCGCACCCGCTAATCCGCGATACAATTTATTCTGCATCGTCGTCAAATCTTTCATCGGTTTTAACAATGCCAGCATCGCTGCAATCAGCGTTACAAAACCGCCGGGGGATAAAATAGAATTCGCGATATCTAAAGTCGCTACATAAAGCGTCGCAGACAATGCAAGCGCCGCCATCAACTGCACACTCGATACACTCCAAGAACGCGCCGCTACCACTTTCATTTCACGCTGACGATTAATGCGCGTCGCTTTATTAAATTTTTCTGCTTCATATTTTTCTCCGCCGAAACCGCGGACAATTTTATAACCTTCAATATTTTCTTCTGCATTATGCGTTAAATTTCCCATCGATTCCTGAATATTTAAACTCAAGCGTCTGACTCTTTTACTGGTATAACGCATAATCGTCGTAATCAGGGGAATAATAATGAAATACAGCAGCGAAAGCTTCCAACTGATTTTAAACATCACAATCAACAATCCAATAATTAAAAAACCGGATTGAATGGCAGTCGTTAATACGTCCGCACCCGCATTCGCAACTTGCTCAATACTGTAAAGAATCACTGAGAGAATTTGACCCGATGTCGCATGATCGTAAAAACGCGCAGGTAATTTTTGCAAATGCGAAAACAAATCCTGGCGTAATTTCATAATCACGTTACGCGACACAGCCGCAATATTATAATTAGAAAAAAAACTCGCAATACCGCGCAGCATAAAAACGCCCAACACTAAAAGAGGCGCCATCCTTAAAAATTCGCGGTCTTTTGCAACCAATCCTTTATTGATCAGCGGTTTTAAAAAATAAATAAACCACGCATCAATTCCCGAATAAATCATGCTCGCGATCAAAGCAATAACAAGCGACGGCCAAAAACGCCGGACATAGACAAATAACCGCTTGTAAGTCGCGTAAGCATGCGCGATATGTTTAGGCTCAATTTTCGTTCTCGGCACTGAAATTCTCATTTCTGTTTCACACTCTTTTTGCTATCAGGAAAATGCGGTATTCTACCATTAAATAATCATTAACTCACGGGATTACCATGTTAAAAAATATCATCGAAAAGGCCTTCGAAAACCGAACTTCTCTTACCCCGGAAAACGCTGCTCATGAGCTTAAAGAAGCCGTCAATGAAGCAATTTCATTATTAAACTTAGGAAAAGAACGGGTAGCAGAAAAAAAGAATGGTGTCTGGCAAACCAACGAATGGCTGAAAAAAGCTGTTTTACTGTATTTTCGCTTGTACGATAATCAAGTCATAGACGGAGGATTTAACCGATATTTTGATAAGGTCCCTCTCAAATTTAACGATTTTTCTGCTAATGAATTTAAAGCAAGCGGCGTTCGAGTCGTGCCGCCTGCAACCGTCCGCACCGGCTCATTTATCGCAGCCAACACAGTTTTAATGCCTTCCTATGTCAATATTGGCGCCTATATTGATTCAGGCTCTCTGATTGATACCTGGGCCACAGTCGGTTCATGCGCACAAATCGGCAAAAACGTGCATTTATCAGGAGGTGCCGGAATTGGCGGTGTGCTGGAACCTTTACAAACGAGCCCTACTATCATCGAAGATAATTGTTTCATCGGTGCCCGCTCAGAAATCGTAGAAGGTGTGATTGTTGAAGAAAATTCCGTGATTTCAATGGGTGTCTATATCGGCCAAAGCACACGAATTTATGATCGCGAAACTGATACGGTAATTTATGGACGCGTGCCTGCAGGTTCCGTTGTTGTTTCAGGAAATATTCCCAGTCAAGATGGAAAATACAGCTTATACTGCGCGATTATCGTGAAAAAAGTCGATGCGCAAACTCGCAGTAAAGTCGCGTTGAATGATCTTTTGCGGGAGGCTGTCCGCTAATGTCTCAAACATTGGATTTATTAAAACAATTGATTGCGTGCCCTTCCCTCACACCGCTCGATGCAGGCTGTCAGGACATTATCAGTGATCGTCTCAAAAAAATCGGATTTTCGATTGAATTTATGCATTTTGGCGAAGTCACAAATTTATGGGCAAGACATGGAAACCGGGGGCCGCTGCTGGTTTTCGCAGGGCATACGGATGTCGTGCCGACAGGCCCGCTTGAAGCCTGGAACAGCGATCCGTTTATCCCTGTTGAACGCAGTGAATTTTTATACGGTCGAGGCGCTGCCGACATGAAAAGCGGTCTGGCAGCGATGATCGTTGCTTCTGAAAATTTCATTCGGAATAATCCCAATTATCCAGGGTCCATTGCTTTTCTGATTACAAGCGACGAAGAAGGTCCAAGCATTCATGGCACACAAAAAGTTGTGGCGGAATTGATGAATCGCACGGAAATTATCGATTATTGCGTCATAGGCGAAGCGAGCAGCAACAAAATATTAGGCGATCAAATACGCGTTGGCCGCCGCGGTTCGCTCAATGGCAAAGTCACTATTTTGGGTAAACAAGGCCATGTTGCTTATCCAGATATTGCAGTAAATCCCATTCATCTGCTGGCACCCGTTTTGCATGATTTAACAAAAATAAAATGGGACAAAGGCAGCGAAAATTTTCCACCCACGAGTTTTCAAATTTCAAATATCTATGCAGGAACAGGCGCGGCAAATGTGATTCCCGGCACGCTTGAAATGCTGTTTAATTTTCGATTTTCAAATGCAGTGACGGTTGCAGAATTACAAAAACACGTCATTCAAATTTTAGAAAAATATAAATTAAATTTTGATATGAAGTGGAACCATTCGGGCGATCCGTTTTTGACAAAACGCGGGAAATTGATTTTGGCAGCGACGCAAGCGATAAAAGATTTAACCGGCCTGGAGCCGGTTTTATCGACTGGCGGAGGAACGTCAGATGGACGCTTCATCGCGCCGACAGGTGCAGAAGTGATTGAAGTAGGGCCTTGCAATGCCAGCGTTCATCAAGCGAATGAACATGTTCGTATCGCGGATTTGGATAGATTGAGTGATATTTATTATGGGATTTTGGGAAATATCTTTTAGGCTTGCGAAACAAGCCATTCTCGTTTACTCTTACACGCCTTGGACAAGTCTTAACGGTAGGGAGAGATGGCCGAGCGGTTTAAGGCGCACGCCTGGAAAGTGTGTGTACGTTTAACGACGTACCGAGGGTTCGAATCCCTCTCTCTCCGCCAGATTCAAACCTAAAGTTTTTGGCAGCAAGTATTGGTCTCTTCGCAGCGATATGTTGTGAACCCCGCCAGGTCCGGAAGGAAGCAACGGTAATAACAGATTCGGGTGCCGAAGCCAGGCTGGTATGCGCTGCCACCTTATACCGCCGTGCCCGCCATTTCTGTGAAAATACCTCCTTCCCCTTTGCACTTGGAGGAAGGAGGACGTTCTAATTAAACGCATCTGTATCGGAGCGTCCCCCTTCCTCCAAACGCGCTATTCGTTTGGAGGAAGGGGATAGGGGAAGGAGGTCAAAATAAAGAATCAGCACCTTTAAAAACACTGATTTTTATTAGAGGGTCATCCCCGCACGCTTCTGAGCTAAGGACCCAGCGCCTTTGATTTTTTGATTTATTCAAAACTGCGCTGCTTTTCCCTTCATCGAATTCTAGCGGCAGGAAGATAAGATTGCACCTCGTTATGGTCATTTGATTTTAATAATTTTCGATATTGAGTAAGATAACTCGCCAGCCCTCCTGTTATGGTATGGCACTGATTCAATAATATCACCGGTTGTTTTTCATTTCTCACTTCTCTCAGCCGATCCTTAGCTGCATTAAACTGCTCGGCAAAAATTTCTCTCATCCCTGTATAACCTTGCTCTTCTAACTGTCTGATTACTTTAAATGTCTTGCTTCCCAACTCCCTAGTCTTCTCCCGATACACATTTAAAATATCTCTTGTGCTAAGTTTAAGTATATCAGCGCCATTGAAAAAGTTTGGAGATATTGGAGCTACAGGTTTAAACAGTGAGACTGAATAAACTGTAAAACTATTTTTAACTTGATCTTTTTCATGCGTATTAAATGCGAAGCTTTCTTTAGCTTTTTGCAGATCTTCTGCGAGAGATTTGCGTTTTGCAAAAAGATCCAAAATAAGTTTTTTAGACTCTTCGAGATTAGGAGCAACAAGAGTCCGTATATGCTGAATACTTCGTTTGGCTTCTTGAATTTTATCTTGAAAACGTCTTTTATCTTCGGTATTTGCTGCAATTAACGCAGTTTCTCCTTCCACTTCCAACTGGTCAAATTTATCTGCATATTGGTCCGCTATAGAAAACAAAATTGACTGGGGAACTAAATCAAACAATTTCTTAAGTTCTTTAAATTGCTCTGCAAAGCGGAATAAAAATAAATCTTTATTTCTGACATTTAATAATTTATGAGTTAAATAAAAAATGCTTTGCTCACCTTCTTTTATAATTGAATGGAATTTTGTTTTATTATGAGTCATGTCAAAATAATTACCGGATTCTAATATTATATTTCCCAGAGTTTTGAATTTTAAGAATCGATCTACAAAATAGGCAACCTGCGCATCATAGAAAATATGATTCATATTATCTAAATAATTTTTAACATTAATCAAATTTTTATTTCTTTCAGTATTCAGCTTATCCTTTAAATTTTGAATTCTTTCTAAAAATGGTGATAAATCACTGGGTCTGGCTTGAAGTTCAGTCAGCCTTTTCTCTAATTCTTTTAACTCTTTATTAATTTTATCGTAGGTAGAATCCTCTACTGCTAAATGACTACTTTGCATAATTTTAAACCTCGTTTAATTATAATAAGCGGCGAGATTACACAAATTTAAAACAAAAATCATCATTTTTCTCATATAAAAAACAATACGGGCTAAAAAATACCCAATTATATGAGAAAATTATAGTCGAAGTTTTTGGCTTGAAAAGCTCTTTGAGATATACCCATTACACTTCAAGATGCGAATTTTAGGCGTCCAGATTGCAAGAAGTTCCAATGATTTTTTGACGAAAAAACGGAGGAATACTTGCAGTATTTCGAGTATTTTTCGTCAAAAAATCGTTGGAAATTCGCCGCAAGATGGGCGTCTAAAGTTCGCATCTTGAAGTGTAATGGGTATAGAAGTAAGATGGCAATTCAAAATAATATCTGACAGGAATGTTTATGAGCTATCAAGTCCTGGCACGCAAATGGCGGCCTCGTACTTTTCAGGAAATGGTTGGACAGGAACACATCTTGCGTATGTTAATCAACGCATTGGACAACCAACGCCTGCATCACGCTTATTTATTTACCGGCACGCGCGGGGTCGGCAAAACAACTATCGCCCGTATTTTTGCAAAATGTCTAAACTGCGAAAAAGGCATTACCGCACAACCTTGCGACACTTGCGGTACATGCCAGGCCATCAACGCAGGAAAATTTTTAGATTTGATTGAAGTAGACGGCGCTTCACGCACAAAAGTCGAAGACACACGCGAGTTACTCGAGAATGTACAATACACTCCTAATCAAGGCCGTTATAAAATTTATTTGATCGACGAAGTTCACATGTTATCAAGCCACAGCTTCAACGCATTGTTAAAAACTTTAGAAGAACCGCCCGCGTACGTAAAATTCTTACTGGCCACGACCGATCCCAAACGTTTACCGATCACTGTTTTATCTCGCTGTTTGCAATTTAATTTAAAACATGTTTCGATCGAAAAAATTGCGGCGCAACTCGCCCATATTTGCACAACAGAAAAAATTTCATTTGAAGCAAACGCGCTGCAATTATTAGCAAAAGCCGCTAACGGCAGCATGCGTGACAGCTTAAGTTTGCTCGATCAATTAATCGCTTTTTGCAACAAAAACATTACTCTGGCCGAAACACAATTAATGCTCGGCAGCATTGAACAAGATGTTATTTTTCGCTTGCTTGATGCATTGGCCAAACACGACGGTAAACAATTATTAACTGAAATCACAGAAATCGCCCAGTATGCGCCGGATTTCGATCAAATGCTGGAAGAGTTACTCTCCACCTTGCATCAAATTTCTATCGCGCAAATTATTCCTGAGATGAATGATCTAGCGGAAAAAATCCAAGCTTTCGCCAAGCTTTTTTCTGCGGAAGATATTCAATTGTATTATCAAATTGCTCTCATAGGCCGGCGTGATTTACCTCTTGCGCCGCATCCGCATGCAGGGTTTGAAATGATTATGCTGCGCATGCTGGCATTTCATCCGGCTCTTTTTAAAAAAACAGAAACGCCCGCGGCTCCTGTTACGCAAAAACAGACGCCTGAAATTCCTCCCCTCCAAACTGGAACGCCTGAAACCTGGCCTCAAATTTTAGCAAACTTGCAATTATCCGGGATGGCTTTGGCACTCGCCTCTCATTGCGTACTTTCCCATATTTCTGATAACACAGTGCAACTCTCTTTAGCTGCAAAACATGAGTCCTTATTAAATAAAAAACTGTTAGAGCGAATTGAGCAAGGATTAAGCCGATATTTTAATAAACCAATGAAGCTTGTCATTAAAACTGCTGCCTCAGAATTAGAGACACCCGCGCTTCAACAAGAAAAAAAATACACCGAACGACAGGCTGATGCGACAATGTCCATTAAAAATAATACGCAGGTACAGAAAATCATCGATATGTTTGATGCAACATTAGATATCCATTCGATTAAACCGATTTAATTTGATATATTAAATTTTTATAAATACAACGGAGTTGACTCAATGAATAAACCAATAGAAAAACCAGGCTTGGGCGATTTAATGAAAAAAGCCCAGGAAATGCAGAAAAAAATGCAAGAAATTCAAAAACAAATTGCAGAAATGGAAGTCATCGGTCAATCAGGCGGCGGTTTGATGAAAATTATCATGACCGGCCAGCATTTTGCAAAACGTGTGACGATTGATCCTAGCGTATTGAAAGAAGAAAAATCAATCATCGAAGATTTAATTGCTGCAGCGATCAATGATGCGACTGCCAAAATTGAAAAAGGCACGCGCGAAAAAATGAGTGCATTAACCGGCATTAAATTACCTGAAGGTTTTGATTTACCGCCTACATAACTATGAAATTCAGTCCGCTGCTGGAACAATTGATTGAAGCTTTGCGCTGTTTACCGGGTGTCGGCCCGAAAACAGCGCAGCGCATGGCTTTTCAATTGCTGGAACGCGGCCGGGAAAATGGGAAACATTTAGCAAAAACATTACAGAGCGCAATGGATGAAATTAATCATTGCAAAAACTGCCGTACGTTCAGCGAATCAGAACTTTGCAGACTCTGTTCATCCACACATCGTGACCGATCAGTGTTATGTATCGTTGAAAATCCTCTCGACATGGCAGCGGTTGAACAAATGGGAAGTTACCGTGGATTATATTTTATATTGATGGGCCATCTTTCGCCGCTGGATGGAATTGGTCCTGATGATTTGGGAATGAAAGAATTGAATCAATTACTTTTACAAAACGAAATAAAAGAAGTGATTCTTGCAACAAATCCGACAGTAGAAGGTGAAGCGACAGCGCATTATATTTCTGAATTTATCAAATCTTATGCGATCAAAATAACGCGCATCGCGCATGGCGTGCCGCTCGGTGGAGAACTGGAATATATTGATTGCGGTACGTTAGCGCGAGCATTTTCAGGTAGAGAAAAAATTGTTTAGAAAATTTTTATTTTTGTTATTTTTATTATTTTTTTCGCTGAATAGTTTCGCTGAAAAATTAATTATTGAACCCGATGCAGGGCGTGCGCCTTTTTTAAATGCCATCCAGAATGCCAGTACATCCATTGGCATGGTGATGTATGGTTTAACAGATGAATCTTTTATTGATGCCTTAACGCGTGCAAAAGATCACGGAAAAAATGTAACTATTTTATTGGAACCTGCGCCTTATAAATCTGAAAATGAAAATAATAGAGCCATTCGTCAATTGCGTGATGAAAATATTAATCTAGAATGGCCGGATAAATCATTCAAGTTGGTTCATCAAAAAACCTTTATTTTCGATCAGCAAAAAGTCATCGTGATGACATTTAATCTGACTCATTCCAGCTTTAAGCAAGAACGCAATTTTGCGCTTGTACTAACAGATCCGGCTGAAATTCAGGAAATCGTAAAAGTTTTTCATGCAGATTGCGCGCATGAAGATACAGATGTGAGTAATCCGCATTTAATTTGGAGCCCGGATAATAGCCGGGAAAAAATCATATCGTTTATTCAATCAGCAAAATCAGAAATTAAAATTTATGCGCAAGATGTCACGGATTATAAAATTATTGGTGAATTAGCAAAAGCAGCGCGTTCGGGTGTGGAGGTGAAAATTTTATTATCGGCTTCGCCTGAAAAATTACACAGTCGAAAGTTTGCTTTTTTAAAAAAATCAGGCGTGATAATTCAGAGTAGCCGTCATTATTATATTCATGCGAAAGTGATGATTGTAGATCAGAGACAGGCGATATTAGGTTCGATTAATTTTACAGCGCCGTCATTGGATAGCAATCGGGAATTATCGGTGTTGACGGAAGATGCTAATGTCGTC
Organism: Gammaproteobacteria bacterium; assembly: GCA_035478255.1. Lineage (GTDB taxonomy): Bacteria > Pseudomonadota > Gammaproteobacteria > DSM-16500 > DSM-16500 > DATIJJ01. Next base: position 27,380 of record DATIJV010000007.1, on the reverse strand, counting down.
AATCAATTAAATAGTACATTTGAAAACGATTGGCACGATACGCAAAGTTTAGTGAAATGGAAAAGTGAAATGCGGCCGATGATGCGGTTGCTGCGTCAAATAAAATATTTTTATCGAGGTGATTGATGAGCGTACCTGAAATTTCTGTGCAAGAGCTTGAAGCTTTAAAAAATGCAAATGCTGATTTTTTTATTTTGGATGTGAGAAATCCAGATGAATATGAGGTGTGTAATCTGGGAGGTCATTTGATACCGTTTAAGGATTTACCTTCACGCTTGAATGAGTTGAATCCTGAAAAACAAATTATTATTCATTGCCACGCCGGTGGAAGATCGCGGCGAGCGACGGAATATCTGATGCAGCAAGGGTTTAAAAATGTATTGAATTTGCGGGGCGGGATTACAGCGTGGGCAAATGAGATTGATTCGACAATGGCAAAATATTAATCTTTTGTACTGAGAATTTAAAAAAAATGTGTTATTTATCAATATGTTAGAGGTGTAAAGAGCCAAAAAAAGCCTAAAAATGGGGTTTTTGATGATTTTTTTCTGGAAATGTGTTATTAATCAATAAGTTACAATCATTCCCCGCAAATATTCGGTGGCAGTCACACAGTTCTTTTTTAATGGTAATAGCTCAGCCCCCCATTTTGTTGTCATCGCGGAATTTAGCGCTGCTTGGCGAGCGCCTTTTGCTCGCTTAGCAGCGCTTAATGTCCGCGATCTACCCTTGATTCTCATCTGAGTAGATCGCGGACATTAACTCACTCTAAATTCGCAAAAAACGCGAATTAAGAGTGAGTAAATTCCGCGATGACAACAAATGGGGCTGAGCTAATGCAAAAATTAATTAGAGCGTATCATCAAACCCAATTTGGGTTTCTATAATATATTTCGGCCGTTTCTTCACTTCCGTAAAAATACGCGCAATATATTCACCCAATATCCCAATCGAAAATAACTGTACTCCGCCTAAAAACATCACTGCTACGATAAGACTTGGAAAACCCGGCAAATCCGTACCAAAAATTAGCGTGCTCGTTACAAAATAAATGGCATAAACCAGGGAAACTAGAGACACAATAAATCCCACAAAACCCCATACTCGCAAAGGAATATCTGAAAAAGTCGTAATCCCCGTAATCGCTAATTCCGTCAACTTAAAAAATCCCCAAGAGCTTCTTCCCCCTGCCCGCTCTTGCACCTCATATGGCACAGCAATTTTTTTGAAACCTACCCATGCATATAAACCTTTCATAAAACGTGTCCGTTCCTGAAAGCTATTAATCGCTCCTACTACTTTTTTATCGAGTAAACGAAAATCACCCGCATTATTAGGCATATCAATTTTAGTCATTTTTGCCATAAGCCAATAAAATAAACGCGCGAAATTACGTTTCACACGCGGCTCATTGTCCCGATTTTTTCGAACACCGTAAACCATCTCATGCCCCTTGGCCCACTCAGCAAGAAATTGAGACAAGACTTCAACAGGATGTTGAAAATCTGCATCCATCAAAATGGCGACATCGCCTGAACAATTATCCAATCCTGCTGTTAATGCCGTTTCTTTACCAAAATTACGCGAAAAACCCAATAATTTGATATTTAATCCTTTAGGCAATTGCAAAATTTTTGCAACCGTCTCATCTTTACTGCCATCATCAATGACAATAATTTCAAAACGGTTGGCCAGATTTTTTAAAGTTTCTGCGAGCATTGGAAAAAATGCAGAAACATTCGCCTGTTCATTATAAACAGGTACAATGCAAGAGATAAAAACCTCTTTTTTTTGAAGCAATTGACTTCGTTCAACATGTGCCATGATTTTTCCATCAATAAAATTTTGCCTAAAAAATTGCTGCAATTTAACATTGCAAGTGAGATAATACTATACAACCGCAATTTATGTATAGACAAGGTTTTCTCTTATGATCAGCACTATTTTTTCTGCCAGAAAATTACGCTCATTTTTGTTAATCATAACACTCTTAAGCTCGATCGCCATCTCAGAAGAAAGCTTTCATCTCATCGAAAAAAAAGAATTACCTAATCAGTTAGGTACGTTTAGAGAAATTGAATTTAACCATGATCAAACAGCCACGATTTATACTGCGCTGCTTAACCCAGAATACCATGCGCGCTTTTATCAAGATGAGAGCAAGATCCAGTTTTTTGCAAGCTATTTGGATGAATTGAACCGGCATCATGATTTTACGATTGGAATAAATGGAGGATTTTATCAACCTAACTTTACTCCTGTCGGTTTGTTTATCTATCAAGGAAAAATGATTAAACCGCTCGTACACAATTCCTTACTCAAAGCGTGCATTATTATTAATAAAAATCAAAAAATTATTTTGGAAACCGATTTAGACCAATGTCTTCATGCAGATAATGCCATGCAAACCGGACCGCTGCTTATTCAAAATGGTAAAATAAATCCGCATTTGCAGCATTTGCAAACCAAATCAAAATCCATGCAAGAATTTTTTGATCTGCACAAACGCACTTTGCTTGCATTTACCGATGAAAATCAAATTGTTATGATAGTCACCTCACCCATTTCTCTCATGGACCTTGCCAATTTTTTACAAAACCATCCTCATGCATTGGGTACAAAAAAAATAATGACAGCCATTAATCTGGACGGCGGATCGTCTACCGGTATGTATGTCCGTTTTCCGAGTGAAGCATTTTATTTTCATGAATTGAAACATGTTAAAACATTTATATTTGTCAATTAAAGATATCCGATCGCCGCCATGACTGTTCTAACATGGTATATAATAAAGTATTCAGACAAGAGGTCCTTAATATGTCTAAAAAACCCGTTTTTTTCACTGAAAATAATTTTGACGAAGAACCCATCCATATCAAAACAACCCCTCTTACCCAAAAAAAATTTTTAAATGTGTGCCTTTTAATGTTAAAAAAAGAAATTCATCAAACTAAAAAACCTGTATTAGTGCAAGAGATGTTAAAAAACCTGCTCGAAAAAGTTGAGGCTTTTAATAAAAATCATTCGGAAAAAACTGCTTCTTTTATGGAATGGCAAGTACTGGAAGAAAATATATTAAAATCAGCTGAAGAAATTAATAAAGGTAACAAAGAATGTGCGGAACGCTTAAAATTGGCGATGATACCGGGTTTGACACGGATGAAGGAACAGGTTGTACCGGGAAAATCTAGCCCGGATATTTCACTGTAACATTAATTTTTGATAGTTCCTTCGCTTTTTTACCTCCTTCCCCTTTCCCCTTCCTCCAAGCGAAAAGCACGCTTGGAGGAAGGGGGACGCTCCGATACAGATGCGCTAAATTAGAACGTCCCCCTTCCTCCAAGTGAAAAGCACGCTTGGCAGAAGGGGAACTCTTCGATACAGATAAGCTTAATTAGAGCGTCCCCCTTCCTCCACACGCTTTTTGTGGAGGAAGGGGAAAGGGGAAGGAGGTAAAAAAGCGAAGGAACTATCAAAAATTATTGAAATTAGATGCTCGGCCAGCCACCGGACTCGGCTTTGGAATAACTGTATCAACTACAGCTTTATAATGACTCATAATTTGCTCGATATTCACACGAAGTTTTATATCCTTATCTTTGAAACTAGCATTATATTCGACAAATTCACTTTTAATTTGTTGAATGGCTTCTGGATGACGAGCTATGTAAGAATGAAATTCAGGCATGCTCAATAATACTTTTTTTAATTCTTCCGTCCTTGCGATTTTACTTTCTGCAAATAATTTTCTTTTCTTGGGAGAACGCATCGTCACTTCTGCCAGGTTCTCATACATTTCATTTGGTATAAGAATACGTTTCAAAAACATATAATACTTATCATCAATAAATTTTTGTTGTTTAAAGACACGATGAGCCTGAATTAAATCGTTTTGAGCAAGCTCAGTTCCCATGGAAAGATTAGTTGGCCAATTCTTTGGTTTGGCATCTTGTAAATAAGGAAAGTTGATAACGTCTCGCTCAGTAACAGGGAATGTATCAACAGGTGCAACTTTATACCCAATTAAAGGCAATTTTTTGCGAGGATTCACTTCAAAAAATTGTGAAGTCAGCCCAACTTCGGATTGATCATCATCAATTTTAACCGCTACTTTTTTACCATTAACGATAGCAAACCCATAATTACCAGCATGCGCATCATTTTCACGCTCTGTGAAAGATGCAACCCAAACTTTAGCCATTTCCGATTCGAGCAACTCCTGCTCTGTTGGAATAACGCCTGCATCTATCAAATCATTTATAGTGGGTTTATATGCTGCATCTTTGGTTTTCTTAAAAGCATTAAATCGATCATAAATAGATTCAAATCCTTCTAATTTTTTAGATAGCAACCCCTTTCGCTCTCCTCCTTCTCCATGAACAGCTTTAACTTTTGGATGACGATCCCCTAATAAAAGTCGATAGCAAAAACCATTAAAAACTTCCACTTCGCCAACTGATCGGCCGCTTGCAACTTCTTTATAAATATATTTTTTACCTTTTTTTTCGACAGGATAAGTGAGATTGCTTGATTGTGAAGTTTTTTTCTCGCTTTTATCTTCTTTATAGTCTGAAAAGAGGTTACTTTTGACAGGCGGTAATTTTTTAGATTTTGCTTTCCACTTTGTTTCACATCTTTTTTGATAAGACAGTAATTTGGCACGTAAAATATTGTTTTCTGAATTTGCATACTCGTTACGGTTTAAAAAAATTTCAATGGCTTTCGTAACTTTTCTATCGCCTGAAATTGTCAAAACAACAGAAACAGCTTTTTTTGTTTCAGGAGAATATTCAACCGATATTTCTCCAAACCTGCTTAATCCTTCTAACCTCATAGGCTTCATGACACCTTCAATATACGGTGCTTTAAAAATAATATAAGGTTTTTTCGGAGGAAGATTTTTTTGTGCAGGAGGATCTTCTTCAGTAAAAATATCTGAGAAAGTGACACTCACCATTGTAGATGAATTAACTTTCATAAATCCTCGTAGTATCTATACCTCTCGTATATTTATGCTTTCGCTCGGTTTATCTAAATGATCCTGATCTAGTAACCGTCACCGCTCTTGCACTAACAACAGGTACAGCAGCCTGCTTGAAATGAACTTTATTCCAACCTTCAACAACACGAGCTTTCATGCATCCGTCTAACGCAGAGCACAACCGCGGGAATTTATTGAATGCATTTTTGAGAGGCGCATCAGTGCCATATTTTAATGCAAGGATCCCTGCTATAAGATCTGATTTATTTTTTGGATCTGTTTTTAATATACTGAGTAAATCTTTTGAAGCCGGGTCTTTATACTCTTTTCGTAATCCATCAAGAACAGCTGGATCTTCACAAACCGTAATAAAGAATGCTTTATTTTTCTGTAAAAAAGAAACTATTTTGTTGACGTGAGCTTGATGATTGTCTACTGCTTCAGATTCATAATCTGATTTTTCTGCAACTGACATGAGAGAAGATCGATTGACAGCAGATGTTAAAGTATTTTTTATACCGACATGAGAATTCACGACTTTTTCAGCAGGAGCAGGAACAACAACAGGCGGCACTTTTATTTGAGCATTTTTACTCGACCTGATTTTTTTATCCATCCACGCATAGGCACTCTTACCCGCTGCCAGGAGAAGCGCACAGCCAGCAACAAAACTTGTCACTTCCAGAGCTACCGCGAAGCTTGCATTAGTGACTCCTGCTCCAGCTGCAAGACTTCCTATACCAGGAATTGCCAAACCCGCAGTGAGATAAATCAATGCCCCTATACCAACAACAGCCAATCCTATTACTGCACCAATTAACATATTTTTTACTACCGGATGTTTATCAAAAAAACCCGGAGTGAGTTCACGATTAAACGCATTATAATTTTCTCTAATTCGATTGGTCTGTATTTGAAGATGGGAATATTTGTCTTTGTAGTTGTAGATATCTTTATTATATTTTAGAAAGTCACTTTCGATTTGATCAATTGCTTCGGGATTACGTTTTAGATAATCATGAAATTCAGGGTTTTTTAGCAAAACTTTTCTGAGTTCTTTTGTTTTTTTTATTTTTGCTTTTATCAGTAATTCTCGTTTTTTGGAAGAACGAATGGTATCGTTTGCCAACGTAATATAAACTTGATCAGGTATAAGAGCACGTTTTAAAAGAATATAATATTTATCATCAATAAATTTTTGATGTTTATATACGCGTTCAACCTGAATTAAATCAGCATCTGCTATTTTTGGTGCTGGAATGTGGCCTCGCCCACGTATGATGCCTAAAACTGGAAGATATATTTGCTTGTCGTCACATCTTCTATTATTAAAAGATGCTGTTTTTAGCTCAGGCAGTACATCTTTAGGGTCAAGAGGCCATTTGAGACCTTTGTAGCAATAAAAAAATTGTTCTTCTTTTCCTTCTGGCTTTTCTCTATAGAGATATACAACTTTATTGTTAGATTGCCTAAATCTTTGTCCTTCGGGGGCATGCATCAAATAGAGGGTTGCTATTTTTCTACCTTGATCAGTCGGCCCCCTCATGGGTTTTGCATCTTGCAAGAAAGGAAAATTTATAATATCTCGTTCCGTTAGCGGGAACATATCTTTTGGTGCTGTCTCATATCCTTGCCAAGGTGCTGCTTTTTTAGGGTTTAATCCTGCAAAATGTGATGTCACCTGGAATTCAGCACGATCATAATCAAATGAGAAAGCTTGTTTTTTACCGTCTTTTAGGCCAAAACCATAATTACCGCCATGAGGATCACTATCACCCTCTATAAAACGCGCAGCCCATATTTTAACTAATTCGTACTGGAGTATTTCCTCTTCCGACAGAACAACACCGTCTCTCAGCAGGTTTGCTGCTGTTGGTTCATAGAATTCGTCTTGTAATCTCAGAAAATTTTTCAATCGATCATGAATCGATTCAAGCCCTTCTATTTTTTCTATGACGTGGCCTATTCGTTCGCCTGTTATAGGATCATGTACGGGCTTGACTTTGGGAACCCTATCACCCAATAAAAGCCGCTGACACTCAGTATTAAAATCTTCTATTTCCCCGCCAGAACGTCCGCCTCCCGCTTTTTTAAACATTTTCAATTTGCCGCTTTTTGTTTTTACCCAGTAATGTTCATTGGCTGTGGCGGCAGTTTTTTTCTGGTCTTTAACTTCCTGATAATTAGAATAAGGTTTACTCATCAGAGGAGGAGATTTTTTGGGTTTTGCGTCATATCTTGCTTTGCATTGTGCCTGAAAAGTTCTCAGTTGCTTGAGTAATTCCTGGTTACCTGGATTTTGATATCTTGGATCATTTAATACATTTTCGATTGCCGTCATGACCTTTCGGTCCCCGACGACTGTAAGAGTCAGCGAGGTAAAACTCCCAGTTTTAGGATCTATCTCTTCGGATAATTCTCCTAAATGGATGAGCCCTTTGCCATAAAGATAATTTTTCATGGCCTCTGAAACATTAGACATCTTAAAAACAATATAGGGTTTTTTCTTTGGACGATATTTGCGCGGAGGAAGATGACCTTCCTCTGAAGTAAAAATTTCGGAGAAACCTAACTCATCATTTTTCGCTATAATTGTCATAAAACCATTTTCCCCACTCCGTCTCAAAAATGCTCGAATTTCATCTGTTTGTTGTTTTTTTTGTTCTCAATGAATAGTATATAGCTTTTTGGTATTCTTTAAATTAATGAAACCTTAAGCGCAATAGCTAAAATTTAACATATTGATTATTATTGGATTTTTTGAGAGAATTTTTTGCTATTTTTTTATCTCGACAGACTGACAGAGGTTTTAAGCAAAATAGGGAAAAATTATGTCTATTAAAATTATGCCCACTTATTATAATCAAATGCCTGTATCGTTCGAATACGGACGAGGCGCCTGGTTATGGGACAGCAATAATAATTCCTATCTCGATGGGCTTTCGGGCATTGCAGTCTGCAGCTTAGGGCATGCTCATCCTGCTGTTACCCAGACTATTATTGATCAAGCAGGCAAACTGCTTCATACCTCCAACACTTATACGATTGACAAACAGATTGAGCTGGCTGAAAAGCTGACTCGCGTGGCTGATATGGAACAGGTTTATTTTTGTAATTCAGGCGCAGAAGCAAATGAAACAGCAATCAAACTGACGCGGCTTTATGCAAAAAAGAAAAATATTGAGCTGCCGATTATCATCACAATGCACAATGCTTTTCATGGACGGACGATGGCGACTTTGAGCGCATCGGGTAGTGAGCGTTTGCATATTGGTTTTGAACCTTTAGTCAAAGATTTTGTTTATGTCACATTGAATGATATGCAAGAATTAAATGACACTGTTAAAAAACATAAAAATAATATTATTGGAATTATGTTGGAACCGATTCAAGGCGATGGCGGAATTCAAATTGCAACAAATGAATACTTGCAGCAAGTCAGAGATTTATGTGATCAACATGATTGGTTGATGATTCTGGACGAAGTGCAAACAGGTATTGGACGTACGGGAAAATGGTTTGCGTATCAGCATTCAACTATCAAACCTGATGTGATGACGGTAGCAAAAGCATTGGGAAATGGTATTCCAATCGGCGCATGTCTTGCTCGTGATAAAGCATGCAATTTGTTTGGACCAGGCAAGCATGGTTCTACATTTGGCGGGAGTCCTTTTGCTTGTGCAGTCGGTACAATCGTATTGCATACCATGGAAAATGAAAATATTTTAAATAATGCGGCAAAAATGGGTGAATATCTTTTAAATAAATTAAAAACAACGCTTCAAAAACATGCGAGCGTGGTGAATATTCGTGGGCAAGGATTAATGATTGGCGTAGAATTGGATAAAGCTTGCATGGAACTTCCCGCTATCGGATTAAAAAATAAAATTCTTTTTAACATTACCGCGAATAAAGTGATACGTTTATTGCCGCCGCTGATTATTAATCAAAATGAAGCGGATGAGATCGCCAATCGTTTGGATGCTTCTATTGCGGAGTTTTGTTTTGCAAACGATTAGATAATTAGAGTGCTGGCATGACAACGAGGATAAAAATAACAGAATTTCATTGACATGTTCTTTACCTAATCTTTAGAGTATGAAAATTTATTATCAAGCTTGAGGCTAACATGGATTTTAAGCGTTCTATCGGTCCTTTAGGATTATTATTAGCAGGCATTAGCAGCGTGATTGGTTCGGGATGGTTATTTGGTCCTTTGTATGCTGCACAAATTGCAGGGCCAGCCGCAGTCATTTCATGGGTGCTCGGCGGAATTTTGATGATCATTATTGCCTTAACTTTCGCAGAACTCGGCAGCACTTTCCCCGTAGCAGGAGGAATGATTCAATTTGCTCAATATAGTCATGGTCCTTTAGTAAGTTTTATGATTGGCTGGATGGTCTGGATATCCAGCGTTGCGGTGGCGCCTGTCGAAACAATCGGATTAATTCAATACGCGGCAAATTACATACCAGGCTTTATTACAACCGTTCAAGACACGCATGTCTTAACACATTTGGGAATACTAGCCGCAGCAGGTGTCATGTTAATCATGTGTATTCTCAACTATTATGGCGCGCTTTTTTTCAGCCGCTCAAACAGTGTCATTACAGCAATAAAATTAATCGTACCCATCGCAACGATTTTTCTATTATTCTCCTTTGATTTTCATGGAACAAATTTTAATACTTCAAATCACGGATTTGCTCCTTACGGATTACACGGTATTTTAGCTGCATTACCGCTAGGCGGCGTGATTTATTCATTTATTGGATCGAATACCGTTTTGCAGTTGGCAGGAGAAACACAAAATCCGCAGCGCAGTATTCCATTGGCTTTAATTGGCTCTATGATTTTCTGTACGATTTTATACGCTTTATTGCAAATTGCTTTTATTGGCGCAGTCACACCAGACACGTTTCTTGACGGTTGGAATAAATTGCATTATGCAGGTGACAGCGGGCCTTTCGTGGGTATTATGACAGTGTTAGGGCTGACCTGGTTTGTTATTATTGTTTATGCAGATGCGATTATCTCGCCTTTTGGTACAGGATTTGTTTTTACAGCTTCGACCGCGCGTGTCAGTTATGGATTGAGTGAAATAGGTTTTTTCCCGGAAGGATTAAAAAAAATTACTAAAAAAGGTGTTCCTTTACGAAGTATCATTTTAAATTATGGTGTGGGTCTTTTATTATTTTTACCTTTCCCTGGCTGGCAAAAACTCGTCAGTTTTATTATTTCCTGTTTTATTGTTTCATATATTATTGGTCCTATTTCATTAATTGCGCTCCGCAAAACCAAACCGGATGAACACCGCCCTTTTCAACTGCCTTATGCGAATTTACTGGCTTTACTTGCATTTTATATTTGTAATTTACTTATTTTCTGGACCGGTTGGCATACTGTTTCACGCATGATGATAGCACTTGCCATAGGTTTTTTATTTTTTGTGATTTATTGTTATCGTCAAAAAAATGTCTGGCAAAAACAATGGCGCACTTCCTGGTGGATTTTCCCTTATTTTATTATCTTGACCGGAATTTCTTATTTAGGAACATTCGGTGATGGAATTAACATCATTTCATTTGGAATGGATTTTATTGTCATTGGAATATTGACGATCGCGGTTTATTATCTAGCCTTGTTTTTGAGGAAAGTATAACTACTGCGCAGCTTCATACTCAAAATTACACTCATTAAGCTTAACAACCTTGGTTTTTTTAACGATCTTAAATCCAAGCCAAAGCCCTACAAATACAGGAAGACCAATATACGACACAATAATGCCGTACCAATTCACATGGTCCGCTACGATAGCCTGATAATTTTGGCCAGCAATAATAACCAAGCATAAAGCAAATGCTAATAAGGGTGCATAAGGATAACCTTTTGCAACATACGGTAATTCTTTAATGTCACGACCTTGGCTAACATAGGCTTTACGAAAACGATAATGACTAATTGCGATTCCCAGCCATGCGATAAACCCGCTTAAACTGGATGCGTTCAACAGCCAGAAATAAACAATACCATTACCAAAAAATGACGATAAAAAAGCGAGAGCTGCAACTAAAGTCGTCGCAATTAAAGCATACATAGGGACGCCGCGCTTATTCACTTTTGCAAAAACAGCTGGTACATGGCCTTGTTTTGCTAAATACCACAACATACGGGTAGACGCATACATCCCTGAATTACCCGCGGATAAAATCGCTGTAAGGATGACTGCATTCATCAATGAAGCTGCAAATGTAATACCTAAGTGTTTAAAGACTAAAGTAAAAGGACTCACTTCCACATCGGAGCTGGCTAATTGATCTGCTGTGTAAGGAACCAGAAGACTAATGATCAATATGGATAAAATAAAAAATAATAAAATTCGCCAAAAAATTTGTTTGACTGCTTTAGGAATTGTTTTATGCGGTTCATGGCTTTCTCCTGCTGCTATGCCAATTAATTCCGTTCCTTGAAATGAAAAACCAGCCACAACAAATGCGCCGAATACAGCAAGCCATCCGCCATGAAAAGGACCATCTCCTACATTCCAGTTTTTGAAACCAATGGCTTCATGATTGATCATGCCTGCGATCATGCCGCAGCCTGCCAGAATAAATACCAAAATAGCTGCTACTTTAATGCAAGAGAACCAATATTCTGCCTCGCCAAAACCTCGGGCTGATAAAGCGTTAAATCCGAAAAAGACACTTAAGAAAAACGCAGACCATAAAAAATTGGGACTGTGCGGAAACCAGAAGTGCATAACCAGGGTTGCTGCTGCAACTTCAGAAGCGACCGTAATAGCCCAGTTATACCAGTAATTCCACCCCAAAGCATAGCCAAGGGCCGGGTCAACAAAGCGAGAAGCATAGAGATAGAAAGAGCCGGTACTTGGCATATAAGCTGCCATTTCACCGAGACTGGTCATTAAAAAATAAACCATAATGCCGGTAATGAAATAAGCTAATAAGGTCCCTGCCGGGCCTGCGGTATGAACAGCATTACCACTGGCTAAAAAAATCCCTGTTCCTATTGAGCCGCCAATTGCAATCATATTCAATAGACGCGCATTGAGCCTACGCTGCAAATTAGGTTGACTGCCTGTTTCTGTGATAGAAGAACTCACTCGCTTATCTCCTTATTTTTAGATGCTAAAGGCTGGGGTATCATGCTAATTTATAACGGCCTATTAGTAAATAATAATCATTATATCGGCAGGGAATTAAGATTATCTTAAAAAGATCAAAATTCTGCGAGATTTTTTACTGAGAATTTGCAAAGAACTCGTTATTAATCAATTAGTTACGATCAAAAAAGCCAAAAAAACGCTAAAATTGAGGTTTTTTTTAAAATTTTTCTGGAATTGTGTTATTAATCAATGAGTTGCGAGAATATTTTGTAAGTATTCAGAGGCAATCGCGCGATTCTTTATTTTGACCTCCTTCCCCTATCCCCTTCCTCCAAACGAAAAGCGCGTTTAGAGGAAGGGGGACTCTTCGATACAGATGCGCTAAATTAGAACGTCCCCCTTCCTCCAAGTGTTTTTCTTGGAGGAAGGGGAAAGGGGAAGGAGGTAAAAAAACAAAAAAAATATGAATTTTATACTACAAGGGTGTATATCACGCAACAACGATAGTATTAGATTTCTGTAATTGATCTTCAATAGCAGACGCATTTTCAAGCGGAACCAACAGTGAATACGCTCCATCTTTTGATTTTGGAACATTTCCATGCGCATAATCTGGATTTAATACACGTAACTCATTTATGTCAACACCCGAAGTGCTGGCGAGCTTTGCAAGATCAATCGGTTTCAAAACTTTGACTTGCCTAAAATAAGGTTTGTTGTCGATAGGCGGTAACTCTACACCATATTTTTTAGGATTCGCAATGATCGCGGCAACTGCAAGTAATTTTGGAACATAGCATCTTGTTTCATGCGGTAATGGCAAATTCCAGAAATTATGTAATCCAGATTTTCTTTCAGCTGATGCAACACGCCCTTGTCCACAGTTGTAAGCTGCAATAGCCAAATACCAATCCCCTTTAAAATCATTACCCAAATCTTTAAAATAAGCGAGCGCTGCATTCGTTGAACTCACTACATTTTTACGGCCATCATAACCTGTTTTAACTTTCACACCCAATTCATTTGCTGTGCCTGACATTAACTGCCATAGACCAGTCGCACCTTTTTTCGATGAGTGATCATTCGGATTAAATTCGCTTTCAATCACAGGAATAAGTGCAAGCTCACCCGGCAAACCTTTTTCTTGGGCTTTTTGGTGAATGAAATAAATGTAAGGAGCAGCTGCCTGTAAAATTTGATATAGCTTTTGTTGATCAGCGAGCAATTCACGAATTTCAGCTTGAACTTGTGCGTTCTGAGTTTTATGATCCAATTGAAACTGATTACTGATACTGCTCCAGATATTGCTATCTGATTCCACCATTTCACTGACATCAGTAAAAGTAAAATTGGATGCTGTAATATCGAGATTGCTAGTGTGTAAAGCTATTAAAAGGCTACAACTCAATACAACGAAAATTAAATATTTTGAAAACTTAATAGTTAATTGCATCGGAGCAGTATACATAAAAAAAACATGCTTTCAAAACTTTTTTTTCAATTTTCTTCTAACTGTTTGATATTTTAAAGATAAAAAGCAATTTTCATTCTTAAAAAACCCTTAAATCCGAGTTAAATAATTTTAATTTTTGAGATATTATTTTTGATTTTAATTAATTATTTTCTTCTTGGATTTTCGCATAAATTTTTACTTTTAAAATTTTAGTTCCTTTCATCGATTCAACTATCGCAATAAAATTATCAAATTCAACACGCGTGCCAACTGTCGGCAAACTGCCTAATTTATGCAAAATCAAACCATATAAAGTTGTCACTTCTTCATCGGTAAAAATATCAATATCAAGCGCTCTTTCAACTGTATAAATAGGTGTGTTGCCGTTCATGATAAAACCGCCGTCTTTTGTCAGGGCCCAATCATCTTTCGTTCTGTGAAATTCATCTTTAATACGGCCCACTAAAATATGCAGCAAATTATCAAGCGTGATAAATCCAACAGGTTTTTCTGGGCCGCGATAAATAATTGCAAAATGCGGCATGCCTTCCTGAAATTTTCGGAATAAATCCAGTGCTGCAGAATGATGTGGAATTTTGACTAATGGTCGTATCAGATTTTCAATTGATTGAATATTATTTTGTAAATATAGTGCATTTAATAAATCTTTTACATGCAATATTCCTAAAAATATTTTTTGCTTATTCATCACTGGATAACGTGTGTAGCGCGTTTCTAAAACAACTTTAAATAATTCCTGAATAGACATATCGATACTTAATGAAATCATTTCTTCAATCGGCCGCATCACGTCTGTAACTTTTAAATCAGCAAAATCCAATGTGTGCTCAATAATTTCTGTTTCTTCTTTTGTAAGCTCGCCATGCAAATGACTGGAACTTAAAATAAGTTTAATTTCATCTGTCGAATAAAAATTTTCCCCTTTGTGAGTTTTATTTAAATTGATTAATTTCAATAAAAAATTAGAGCATGAATTTAATAACCAAATTGCAGGATACATTAACCAATAAAATCCATACAATGGTACTGCAGTCCAGAGAGAAACCATCTCAGATTGGCGAATAGCCAAAGATTTTGGCATGAGTTCTCCTATCACAATATGCAAAAATGAAAGCAAAGAAAATGCAAAGAAAAAAGATACGAATTCAATTAAATGTGGAGAAGTAATATTTAAGTGGTAAAAAAGCGGCGTCAGTAATTCTGAAAATGCAGGCTCGCCCACCCAACCCAAACCGAGTGAAGCTAACGTAATTCCTAACTGACACGCTGACAAATAGGCATCCAGATTTTTATTTATCGAAAGTAAAATTTTTCCTCGAAGTCCGTAATCTTCAGCGATTTCTTCCAGACGGGTATGGCGAAGTTTAACCATCCCAAACTCGGCGGCAACAAAAAATGCGTTTAATAAAACAAGTCCTGCCGCAAGGAGTATCAATAAAAAGCTTTCCATGAGGTATATCCATTACATTTTTTATTGAATAATTGTATCAAAAATTAGTCATTGCAGATATCTTCTTTATTGGTTTAGAATGCTGAGCTGATTAGCAGGAGATATATCAGGAGATATATAATGAACTATAAAAATATTTTAAGTTGTTTTTTGGTAACGATTGGCTTGTTATTGACAGCCTGTGCTTCCAAGGATGTCGCACCAGGAGACTATGATTCGACTGAGGTCGGGAAAATCAAAAAAGTTATTCCTGGCGTGATTATTTCCAAGCGGCCAGTTCGCATTCACAACCAGGCCCTGGAAAATACATCCACTGTAGTAGAGGGTGCATCGTCTGCGACGAGTGAAAGCGATAATGTCATTAATCGTTCGCATGGTTATGAATATGTCATTCGATTAAATAGCGGAGCTATTATTTCGTTGGTCCAAACAGAAGATTTGAAGTTGAAAACAAAGCAGCATATTCTGGTTATTTATGGAAATAATACGCGTGTTGTGCCAGATGATGGGAGTGAGGATTACTAGGGCGTGTGGACATATAGTTTATTGGCTTTAAACTGTAACATTAATTTTTAATACCTCCTTCCCCTTTCCCCTTCCTCCAAACGAAAAGCGCGTTTGGAGGAAGGGGGACGCTCCGATACAGATGTGCTCAATTAGAACGTCCCCCTTCCTCCAAATGCAAAGGGGAAGGAGGTAAAAAAGCCAAAAAACATCTTATTGATACGGCATCACCACCACTTTGGTTCCAATTTGCGCAAAATGATATCTCATCCATTCCGCATCTGGAATTCGCATACGCACACATCCATGGCTCACATTATCTTCCACCACAATATCATCCGGTGATCCATGCAGCGCCTCGCCATTATTAAAATACATACAATAAGGCATTAAACCATTTTGATATTTTCTTGAATAACAACTTTCATCGCCCAAGCCGGTAATATGATACGTGCCCATACCGGTATAGCAATGCGCTTTATCGGCATCGGGAGGACATTCGGCCCCACCCGCCGTCGCAATCCCTGCTCGAATAAGTTCACCATTTGCAGCATAAGCGCCCCACGCATGCACATTCGGATCAACCACCACTGTCTTTTTGCCGCCTGTATCAAAAAATTTAGGTAATCGCGATGAATAATCCACATCAAAACGATTTCCCGCATAACGTGTTGGAGAATTGGGGTTGGTTGATTGGACTTGAGTCGCACAAGAAGAAAGAACCAGAAAAAATGAACAATTGATAAGCGTTCCCACTAAATAAAGTAAATTTCTCATAAGTGTTGCTCCTCGACTATTGTTATAAGGTCATTATACCTTCTCTGAAGTGATTTTTTTTTGATCTTAACTACGGTATGATTATCACTTCTTGATTGGGAATTGATAGAACCATGCCATCGTCTTTATTTGTTCAACAAAATGCCAGTCTGAAGCCTTTTAACACATTTGGCATTGAAGCTAATGCGCGTTATTTTGCCAACATTCATCATACAGAAGAATTACTGACTGTGTTGTCCCAAAATATTTTTCACGATATGCCCAAGCTTATTTTGGGCGAGGGAAGCAATGTTCTGTTTACGCAAAATTATCCAGGATTGGTCATTAAAAATTCCATCAAAGGTGTTCAAAAAATAGCGGAAGACAGAAAGCATGTATGGCTTAAAGTGGGTGCTGGAGAAAACTGGCACGACTTTGTGATGTTTTGTATTTCGGAAGGTTATAGCGGCATTGAAAATCTTTCTCTGATCCCGGGAACCATAGGTGCGGCTCCCATACAAAATATTGGAGCGTATGGAGTAGAATTATGCGATGTATTCTCAGAATTGGAAGCATGGGATCTTCTTAACAATGAGATTCGAATATTTAAGAGAGAAGATTGTCAATTTGCTTATCGGGAAAGTATTTTTAAACATTTATACAAAAATCGATTTTCTATTTTGTCTGTTAGTTTTTGTTTGCATAAGCAACCGGAATTTCATATAGAATACGGCGATATTCGAAAAACACTGGAAATTATGCAAGTCAAAGACTTGAGTGTAAAAGCGATCAGCGATGCGGTGATTCACATTCGCCGCAGCAAATTACCTGATCCCAAAGAATTAGGTAATGCAGGCAGTTTTTTTAAAAATCCTTTTGTCTCACCAGATCATTTTACTCAATTACAAAAAACATTTCCGAATATACCTTCTTTTCCTGCTGAAAATACGGATTTAATTAAAATTCCTGCGGGATGGTTGATTGAGCAATGCGGATGGAAAGGAAAGCGTTTTGGTGACGTTGGGGTTTATGAAAAACAAGCATTAATTCTGGTGAATTATCACGCGGGCAAAGGCTCTGCGATTTTAGAGTTGGCGCAAAATATCCAAAAATCAGTACAAGAAAAATTTAGTGTGGAATTGGTCCCTGAAGTCAGAGTGTGTTGATTTTTATCTTTTTCTCGAACTGGAAGAGTTATCTCGAGCAACCTCGAGCGATCATGGTAGTAAAATTTTCCGTGATAGCTCGCTGGCAGATTGTTTGAATAAATATTTGGCCAAGGTTCCCGCCTCTCAACTCCGAAACAGAAATGCATAGAAGATTACTGAATGATTCCCGTACCCGACGTTCCCATCAAATCTTTTAATATCATTTTCTGATTATATAAATTTCGATCTTGCAATATTTCCTGATATCGCTCGGGTGCTTGTTCAGTAATCAATGTATCCATTTTATTTGCCGAACCCTGTAATAAATTAATAAATTTAGAAGAAGGCAAATCGCCAATGTAAAGATGTTCTAAAATAATAATAAACACTAAAACAATCACAAATCCGCGTACAGCTCCCAATCCCCCGCCTATTTTCCGATTTAAAGTTGCATAGGGGAAAGTGAAAACTTCTACCGCACTCGCATATGCCAAGACACCTTCACAGACACTAAACGTACCCACAAAACACACGGCTAAACTCACACAATAACCTAAATGAAGCAGCATGCTTTCCGTCAAAGGAGGCATTTCAATCGCGCGCATGAAATTTTGCACAAACTGCGAGGTAATAACGTCTGTGATTAAAGGAGAACTATTAACGAACTTGGTCAACGGTATGGTGAATTTAAGCGTTATCACTAACGCAGCGCATAAACATATCGATGAAATAATTTCCTTAGTCGCACCACGAGCCATGCCCAGCAAGGTATTCACTAAAAAAATTAAAAAGATAAAAAAGTCTAACCCACTCCAACTGCTCATTCTGATGACCTCTCAGTTATACCCATGAAAAGTATAGTGTAAATTTTGATGGGGTTCAAAGAATTTGAATAAATCAAATTTTTCACAGTCTTATCCTGGATATTTGGTAAGTATTCGGTGAGAAGTATAAAATTCGTGTTTTTTGTTTTTTTACCTCCTTCCCCTTTCCCCTTCCTCCAAGAAAAACACTTGGAGGAAGGGGGACGTTCTAATTAAGCACATCTATATCGAAGCGTCCCCCTTCCTCTAAACGCGCTTTTCGTTTGGAGGAAGGGGATAGGGGAAGGAGGTCAAAATAAAGAAACGCGCGACTGCCACCGAATACTTACGGATATCCGGGTTATGCGTATCTTCGATTGGCCAGGCTGTTTGTAAGATAGCCTCTTTCTCCCACGAGTGTTGGCACAGGCTGTTGTGTCAGAAGCGTAACAGCTGCTTTCGAGACCCTATCACCCACTTGCGAAGCCCTGATAAATCCACCCTGTTTGATATTTGCTATCGTCAAAGCCTGACAGACATTGACTCCATCTGGTCTATTATTGATGTGCGAAGGGACTTGCACGAAAAACAAGATGCGCCAAACCAGCTCAGTCACAAGTGATTTTTGTGTTTCCGAACTAAAATACGAGGTATTTTCTATAGCAGTTTTAAAACTTTCAAGCAGTTGTCGAAGAGGTGTTTCTTCAGGCTTGGCCGAAGTCTTGAGGAAATGATTAAGACACGTCAATGCACACTTCAAGTCTTGTGCTTTATCCCTGGATCCTCGTAAAATTCGCAATAGGTCATGACTGGTTTCCGGTGTTTCCTCTAAAAAATACTGCTGAAATTTTTTAAATGAAATATCGCCATTTTGAAGCAAGGAAATTAAAGATGTTTTTTTAAATTCAACTGTATGCAAACCATGAAAAATTTGTGTGACATTCAATTCAATGTTATGAAAAAGATTATATAGCTGCGATCTTTTTTTAAGTTCATCTGCCAGTAATAATTTTATGGCTTCTATTTTTTTTATAATCACTTTTACATCATCTTCATTTAACAAATGCGTTACAGCGGCCTTGAGAATAAATTTCAATTGATTTTTTAATGAAAGCAATTCCATTAAAAGATTTTTGCAAGGAGATAAAAAAAATGCGTTGTCAAATTTAGGATAGTAATCTGATTCTCTGTAAAGCCATGAATCAAAATAAATATCTACATTTCTGGCGTATTTATTCTGAATGCCTTCAAACCAATCATTACGCTCTTCTTTTGTTTTTCCAAAATAAGGACTTTTCATGGCTTTTTTGATAGTAAGGCGCCGATAAGGATGCGGATTTTTTAATCCCTGATAAAGTTTTTTCAGATTTTTTCGATCTGCTTCTTCCATTTTATTTTTAAGGCAGTGATATATTTGCTCTATTGAATGCCCCACAGCATAACAATCTACTGCTTTTTTTTCTGCAGACTGGTAGCAGCTATCATCTATGGCTCCTTCCGTATCAGGCAGCCATCTGTTTTCCAGAGATCTGCATTCTAAAGCTATATATCCAAGAGTGCCTGCTGTCGAGCGTGAGTTATTTTCGTGATGAATTAAATCAGGATCTGCGAGTTCTGGACAAATACTATTACCCCAATCATTAATCAAAATATTTTCAAGTTTTATATCTCTGTGAACAAGCTGTCTTGAATGAAAATCATTTACTACTATTAAAAGCCCGGTCAAAGCATGTTTTATTTGTAGTGGCGTAAGTTTTTCAAGGTTTTCGTTGATCCAGTTTAAAAAATTACCGCCGTTAGATCGGATTGAAACCTTACCATGATTACCAAAATATAAAAAATTTGCTAGAAAAGGAGGGAATTTTTTGGGTACAGAATGATAACCGGCATTTTCATTCTCACCTTGTGTTGTCTGTTTAAAATTTTTTTCTTCCAAACGTTCGCGCAAATGCGCGAAAGCAATTTCGATTCCCTGGAGAAATAAATGTTTTATTTCCCATTTTGGTATTAATAGTACGACAGAAATTGTATTTTCTAGCAGCAAGGGAGGAGCGTCAAAATTTTCCTCGGGATCGTAAGTTTCCATGATGACGGGAAGCTTTTCGATTCTAACCTGGTTATCACAACCATCCAGTTCTTTTTCTTCTTCTGATTGATTTCGATTTTCAAAAGGATAAAAAGACTGAAGTGTATCAATATAATTTGTCAGTTGTGTATGAAGTAATTGAAATTCTTGAGATGTGAAATATTCGGAATAGAGCATAGCACGACCTCACTGAAATCTGGGTTGAATCCGATAACACTATATAGTGATACAACCAAAACCACAGCAAAGTCAAGATATATTCGGTGATATCATGCCAGCTAAAAACACGCTGGCATGACAGCGAAGGACTTCCACCGAATACGCAGACTTAAGCTTTTTTAGTTTTTCTTTTAACTCTTCTTTTAGCTGGCTTTTTAACACCAGTTTTTTTCGTAGCTTTTTTACGAGTTGTTTTTTTCGCAGCTTTTCTTTTAACTGGCTTTTTAGCCGAAGCTACTTTTTTAACTTTCCTACGCTTTTTGGTAGCCGCAGGTTTCTTGCTCTTTACTGCTTTTTTAACTGGCATATATGCCTCTCCTATTAAGTTTACAAAACGGGTCAATACACTTTTTATCATTATAAATCCTATTATAACTTTTTTATTTACAAATTCATTTCATATGATCATCAATTAATACTAGGGTTTCTACTTAGTCTACCGTGCACTTTTCACTATCGCTTGAAACGATTTTGCAGACAAACCATCAACGATCATAAAACGCGGCTCAGACATCGGAGGATAATTGTCGTTTGCATCACGCGCATCAATACTAAACGCCATAACATATCCTGCTTCTGCCGCTTTCTTCTCCAAATACTTGTCATAAATCCCAAATGGCCATGCAAGCAACGTCATTTTTGTACCGAGCTCTTGTTCCAGAATTTTTTTCGAGTTGACGAGTTCTTTTTCTACAAATTTTTCATACGAGGCAAGAGAAAGATGCCTTTTTTCCTGCTTAAAATTAGGATGCGAATAGGTATGGCTTTGAATATCAAACAGCGGATTTTTTTGTAATTCCTTTAACTGTACCCATGTCATTGCATGCACGCCATTTGAAATAGTTTCGGGATAAATAAATAAGGTTACAGGGATATTATATTTTTTGATGATCGGCGCCATATAACGATAAACTGATTCCCAACCATCATCGACAGTAATCGCCACGGCTTTTTCAGGCAAAGATCCGCGTTCGTTTTTTAAGTATTCCACCACTTCTTTCAAGGGAACAATCGTAAAGCCATTATCTTTTATCCATTTTATCTGACTTTCAAATTTGGCAGGCGTCATGCTCATACTGCCTGGAACAGTAGGATTTAAGTTATGATAACAAAGGATAGGAATATTAGCTTTATTGTCGGCGAATAAAGGATTTAAACAGACTATAAAAAGTAAAAAACAAATAATAAATCGCATAAACGACATATCAACATCCTCCTTGATGGTGAAGTCATATTACACCAAATAGCGCGTTAAACAAATAGCTTGCAACACACTAAATACAATCAACAATCCTAGTATCCCATAAAATTTAAAATTAACCCAGGTATCCGTACTAAAATAATAAGCTATCCAGATATTAATTGTTCCGAGCAGCAGAAAAAAGAAAGCCCACGACAAATTCATCCGCTTCCAGACACTTGCCGGAAGCTGCTTGCCTTCCAGCATATTTTCCATTAAACGCTGCAAAACAACTTTTTTTCCGACAAAATGACTGAGTAAAAAAATCATTCCAAATATCCAAAATATAATGCTCGGTTTCCATTTGACAAAAATCGGATTATGAAAATACAGCGTCATCCCGCCAAATACGATAAAAACAATCAGGGTAAAGAATTGCTGCCTGTTTAACTTTCTTTTCCAGATAGTCGTAATAATCACTTGCAATGCGGTAGTCACAATTCCAACGACAGTTGCAACATAAATTCCATATAATTTGAATGCGATAAAAAATAATAATACAGGTATAAAGTCATAAAACACATTCATCATATTTCAGCCTTAAGAATAATTTGTTTCTTCTTGAATAGGGTATACGTGAGTGGTATCACAATCAAAGAAAACAATGTTCCAAACAATAAACCACCCGTGATGACCCAACCAATCTGGTGCCTTGTTTCCGCCCCAGGCCCTGTTGCAAACGCTAAAGGTAAAGCACCTAAAACCATGGCCGCAGTAGTCATTAAAATCGGACGCAAGCGTAATTTCGCCGCTTCAATCGCTGCTTCTTCAACGGATTTTCCCATCAACAATTGTTGATTGGCAAATTCAGTAATCAATATGCCATGCTTCGCGATTAATCCAATTAAAGTGACCAATGCAATATTACTATAAATATTTAAACTGCCGCCTGCAATTTTCAATGTTAGCAGAGCACCAATCATGGCAAATGGAACCGTCAGTAATATAATCAATGGATCGATAAAACTCTCAAATTGCGCAACCAAAACCAGATAAATAAATATCATCGCCAGTAAAAAAGTCATATTCATTTTGCTGCTTGAGTCCAGGTAACTTTTCGCTTCTCCTTCAAATTCATATTTTGCATTATCTGGTAAAACTTCTTTAGCCATTTTTTGCAGAGTATCTACCGCATCTGCAATGGTATAACCTGGCAAAAGACTCGCGTGCAAAGTATCCGCCCGCAATCTGTCATAATGAGGCAAACTTTCTGGACTTGTTTTTTCTTGAATAGAAACCAGATCTGATAACGGAACCATCTTGCTGTTTGCATTGCGAACGTACAATTCTGAAATAATATTGGGATTCGACAAAGCCGACATATTCATTTGCATAATAATGTCATACAAATTCCCATCATATTCAAAGTGTCCCGTATTTCGTCCTGCTAAAAATGTAGAAATTGTATTCGTGATATCTTGCATTGAAACTTGTGCATCAGCTGCTTTATCACGATTAATACTCACTTCAAATTGCGAACCATCCCATTTTAAACTGCTGTCAACATGCGAAAAACCAGGATAGGTCCTCGCTTTTTGAATAAATCTTTGCATCACATCATGTAGATTTTTATAATCCATGGCTGACAGAATTCGCATGGAAACATTCGTTCCATCCGAGTCTGAAAACCACATCAAAGGAGACGTCGCCGGCGCCATATTGACTTGTACTCCCGCAATTTGATTGGTCTTGGCTTCAATTTCCTGCATGATATTCATTTCATTTCGGGAACGTTTTTCTCGCGGCACAAGATTAATAAACTGCATACCGCTCGAAGGTGCCCAAAATCCTCCTTGTGAAACATACGACTGAATTTCTGGAATTTTTTTATAAATATCTTCCAGCTGATGAATATAAGAATCAGTATATTGAAAACTGGAATCACGCGGCGCTTTGATATAAGCATCTATTTCATTCATGTCTTCCATCGGCGACAATTCAGACGGCAGCAAATGATAAGTGAAAAATCCAAGCAAGATCATCCCGCCTAGCAGACTCAAAATGCGTTTTTTGTGGATCAATGTTTGACTTAAAAATGCTTGATATTTATTTTGTAAGATATGAAAATTTGCATGCAGCCATTCACCATAATGACTTAAATCGGATTTTTTTAAAAATCTCGCCGACATCATGGGCGATAAAGTCAATGCAACAATTCCTGAGAGTAAAACAGCAGCAGCCAGTGTAATAGCAAATTCCCAAAATACCGCGCCCAGCATACCCGAGGTAAATGCAATCGGTGCATAAACTGCCACCAGCGTGATCGTCATGGCAATAACCGGAAAAACAATTTCACGACTCCCTTTTATCGCGGCTGCAAAGGGCCGCATTCCCGATTCAATATGCCGCGTAATATTTTCAAGCATCACAATCGCATCATCCACAACCAGACCAATCGCCAACACAAATGCCATTAACGTAATCGTATTAATACTGATTTGTAAATAATACATCACAGCAAAAGTCGCAATCAAACAAATGGGAATTGTCACGATTGGAATAATAGCGGCGCGCCAACTCGCTAAAAATAAAAAGATCACAAGCAATACTAAAATGATTGATTCAATCAATGACTGATAAACATGATGAATCGAAGACTTGATGTAAGTTGTCGGATTAAATGCAATATTAGCTTGCATCCCCTCGGGAAGCGTTTTAATAATTTGTTTTAATTCTGTCGTGAGACTGTTTGCAACATCCAAAGGATTAGCCGTAGATTGAGGAATGATTGCGAGAGCAACAGCAGGCTTTCCATTCACTCGAAAAATCGTATCCGTACTGAGAGCATCTACGACCGCCTGCCCGATATCTTTTAAACGCACAATCTGGCTTTGATTATCGCGAATAATCAAGTCATTGAATTCATTAGCCGATTTCAATGTCTCATTGGTTACAATACTATAAAAACGTGTTGCACCCCGAATTTTACCACTGGGAACCTGGACATTTTGCTGTGTTAATGCCGATTCAACATCATCCACTGTCACATTCATCGCGGCCATTTTCATAGGATCAAGCCAAATATGCATAGCGGATGCCCGTTCACCATAGGTTGAAACAGTCGCAACACCATCAATCGTTTGAAAACGCGGAAGCACAAATTGCTTCACATAATTACTGACTTCTTCGGCGGAACGATGCAAATCCAGAAACGCAATAAACATAATGGGATTGGAATTAGGGTCAGCTTTTTCAATCACAGGATTTTTCGCATCTTTAGGCAATGTGCCCGAAACACGCTGTAAGGCACTTCGCACATCTTCTACAGATGAATTAATATTCCTGCCCAATTTGAATTCGATATTAATAAAACTCGCATCCTGCCTGCTGCTGGAAGATAAGGCTTCAATTCCATTCACACCTGCCAATGCTGCTTCAATCGGAGTTGTGATTTGCGTCTCAATTAAACTTGCGCTCGCTCCAGGATAATCGGTATAAATCGAAATATACGGAGGATTGATGTTTGGGACCCATCTGACGGGCAGATGAGAATATCCAATGATACCAACAATGGCGAGAAGCAGACTGATCACAATCGTGAATGCAGGACGGCGAATAAAAAATTCTGTCATATCACCCTTTATTCACTTGAATTAATGAACCATCTTTTAATTTTTGCTGGCCTGCAACAACGATTTTGTCGCCTGCTGATAAACCCGATGTCACTTGCACAGCATTTTGAATTCGCTGGCCAATTGTGACAGGAACAGCCTCGACTTTATCATTAATAATTTTGAAAACCTGTTGTCCATCAATAGTGGAAACCAGACTATCTGCCGGTATAATTAAAGCATTATTTTCCATGCCAAGTTCTTGCGTCACATTCACAAATAAACCAGAAGTCAACAATCGCTGATCATTCAGAACATCGGCATATAACGATATCGTGTGATCTTCGTTATTAATAGTCGGCGAAATAAATACAACCGTTCCAACAAATACATTTTGCGGATAAGCGCTCGTCGTTACATTGACTTTTTGTCCCAGTTTTAACTGCGATAAATATTTTTCTGAAACAGAATATTCCACGCGCAAATGAATAATATCTGTCAGAGAAACAATTTGCTGCCCGACCGTAACATAATCACCGGGACTCACATTAAATTTTCCTAAGACACCATCGAACGGAGCGACCAAAAGCATTTTACTGACATCTACTTCACTTTGCTGCACCAGAGCTTTTTTGGTTTTTAAATCAGCAAGAGCCTGATCAATCGCTTGCTGCGAAATCGCACCCTGTTTTCCCAGCAATACTTTACGATTGTAATCCACTTCACTATAAGTCAAATTCGCTTTATCGGATTCCAGTTTGGCTCGATACGTTGTATCGTCTAACTGCACCAGCGGCGTGCCCTGTTTAACGAGTATACCCCCATCCTGAAAATACATTTTTGCGACATGGCCTGCCGTTTCAGGCGTAATTTGCACGTGTTTTGCAGCAACCAGTGTTCCAATGACATGCGCCTCGATAGGAATATTACCGAGCGATGCTTGTTTCATTTCAACCGGAACTCTGTCTTCTGGCATCGCTTGATGAGAACGCCGATGATGGACCACAAAAAAGCAAATCATCACCACCAGGAGAACCAGGCTGATTGTTTTTTTTCGAGCTCGGATAAATTGAATCATATTAATGGACCTGCGTAGACGAACCAGGATTTCCGCGCTTAAAAATTCTTGCGACATCAATCCGATCAAATTTAAATTCTTTATTACAAAATTCACAGGTCACAATAATAATCTGTTTTTCTGTTAATTCCTGCTCTACTTCCATTTCACCTAACAAACGTAAAGCATTTTCACTGCGTGTCTGTGAACACGTACAACGAAAAATAACAGGCTTCGGAGAAAATATTCTGATGTCTTCTTCAACATATAAACGATGCAAAATTTTTTCATTATCCAGATTAAGCAATTCATTTGAAGTGAGAGTGGACGTCAAATGAGTGATATGTTCCCAATGATCAAGTTGAGACGAATGCGCTGACTCCTCCGGCATCATCTGAATCAAAAAACCTGCCGCGCGCCGGTCATTGACAGCAAACCATACCCTTGTTGGAAGCTGCTCTGAGGTATTAAAGTAGCCTTCAATAGAATGCGCGAGAGAATTCCCTTGCCAGGCTACAATACCTTGATATTGCTGACCGCCATCGACTTCAGGATTGATCGTAATGACAAGCACGCCTTCTTTTAAATGCGTGATTAATTCTTCTTGTGTCAATTCACCTTGCCATTCTGCAAAACCTCTCAACTGCAGCTCATCATTTGATTGAGCAAGCAAAAGCCGTAATTTGCCTTTTCCCTGAAACTGTACAGTGATACGGCCTTTAAATTTAATGCTGCCGCTTAGGAGACTTGCCGCAATTAACATCTCGCCCAATATGGTTTGGATCACAGGCGGATACTGATGCTGCTGCATCACAGTCCTGAAACTTTTTTCAAGGCGGATGATTTCTCCGCGAACAGGGGCATGTTCAAAAATAAAATGTTGTAATATGTCTTTATCATTCATAGGGTTAATCTGTCTTTAAGTAAGTATTCGGTCAATGGCGTCAACTTAAAATCTAATGCGTCATTGCGAGCCGTGCTTTTC
>DATIJV010000006.1:0-4566 GCA_035478255.1 Gammaproteobacteria bacterium | reverse complement strand
CTGCCATTAAGTTAAGCGAAAGCTGATTAGAGCGTCATCCCGGAATTTAGTAGCGCTTAATTCGCGCTCTTTGCGAATTTAGCGCTACTTAATGTCCGGGATCTACTTATCATTTGGGTGGATCCCGGACATTAACTCACTCTAAATTCGCGAAAAGCGCGAATTAAGACTGAGTAAATTCCGGGATGACGCTCTAATTAACTTTTGCTTAACTTAATGGCAGTGGGGGAAAGGGGAAGGAGGTAAAAAATACGAAATTTATACTTCCCATCGAATCCTTACTGCCTGGGCGCGGCCCTTTTTTCCTGGTTCTCTCCATCATAAGAAATCACTGTATTTCGCAGTTCTTGCGCATTGGCAAAATACCCCAACGCAAAAAAACCACAATTTAAAGTAAATTTCACCGCGGGTCGAATCCAGTCTTTTTCTGAAGCAGGCGGAATAATATTGCAGCTATCTAAAACCGCTTCAAGTATGTTGACAATTAACATGCAATCCGAAGCGGTTTTCAAAATATCGTTTAAAAAATGATAAATAGATATACGCCATTGCCGTTCCGTCAGTTCAATCGTCTTTACAGCATCCTCATCGGAATCTCCTGAAATAAACAGAATTTTCGCGTCTGGTTTTGGATATTCTCTATTTTTATTTTCTGGTATTTGTATTTGAAGAGGCGGAGTTTCAGCAGCTCGATCAATTTGTTTGCTAGATGCTGTATGTGACTCAGCATCTGCAAGAGCAAACACTACCGCAAAAGGAAATGATATCACGGCGGCTCCCCAGGAAGTTCCTCCCACAGAATTAAATACAGCATAAGGCACTTTGGGTGCGCCCAGCGCGTAAGCAATGTTTATGCCTGAGGTTAAAAGATTAGATAAACCATAACAGGAACCAAAAAATTCCAAACAAGTATTTTTGATACTTTGATAATGCAGTAATTTATCTTTTTTACTGCGCAGTAATTTTTTCAAAATCCGATCAGTACATCCTCCTTTGGATTGGCCATTGGGTTCCACGAGACGATCTTGCATAATTTTTTATCCTTTATTTATAAAATTTTTAAACGGTAATGATAATCATTATCATTTGCATGTCAAGAGAGATCTCTGAAAAGAGAGCGAGTGCATCATTATTTTTTTCAGTATAATGAAGATCATCATCCTGATATTTCAGGGGTTGGATTTATGCCAAAAACGAACAAAAAGGAAGTTTTAAAAACAAAATCTGCCCCTAAAACTGCAGAAAAAAAGAATTTATCTTCCGATGATGAAGAAAATATTTCAGAAGAGGATTTTAAAGCATCGACAGAAGAAGAAAAAGTTGATGATGTTGAAGTATTGAAACACGATGATGAATCTAAAAACCAGGTTCGTGAAACCCTTGAAAATATAAAATCCGCTGATCCGACTCAACTTTATTTGAATGAAATTGGTTTTTCTCCGTTGCTGACTGCTGAAGAAGAAGTTTATTATGCACGTCTCAT
Organism: Gammaproteobacteria bacterium; assembly: GCA_035478255.1. Classification (GTDB taxonomy): domain Bacteria; phylum Pseudomonadota; class Gammaproteobacteria; order DSM-16500; family DSM-16500; genus DATIJJ01. The sequence continues at coordinate 3,083 of DATIJV010000006.1, read as the reverse complement.
TCAAAAAGGCGATCAAAAAGCGCGGGCAAAAATGATTGAAAGTAATTTGAGATTAGTTGTAAAAATTGCGCGTCGCTATTATCATCGGGGCCTAGAATTTTTAGATTTGATTGAAGAAGGGAATTTAGGTTTATTGCGTGCAGTTGAAAAATTTGATCCTGAGCGCGGTTTTCGTTTTTCAACCTATGCAACATGGTGGATTCGCCAAACGATTGAACGTGCCATCATGAATCAGACTCGCACTGTGCGTTTACCGATTCATGTTGTGCGGGAACTCAATGCGTATCTCAGTATGGCGCGTCAATTAGTGAAAACGCAAGAGCGTGAGCCGACTTATCAAGATATTGCAGATGCACTCAATAAACCGGTTGAAAATATTAAGGACATGATGGAATTGAATGAGCATGTTGTGTCTTTAGATGCGGTGATGAATACTGATTCAAATGCTCCATCCAATAAAACATTACTTGATGCATTAGCGGATAAACATAAAACGGATCCAGCAGAATTATTGGCAGAAGAACGTTTAACGGAACATCTGGAAGAATGTTTGCATCAGCTGAATGAAAAGCAGCGTGATGTATTGTGCCGGCGATTTGGTCTGGAAGGTCATGAGCGCCAAACCCTGGAAGAAGTGGGTGAAGCAATTGGATTTACGCGTGAGCGGGTGCGGCAAATTCAAATGAATGCTCTGAAAGCTTTGCGGGAAATTATGATAAAAAAAGGTATCAGCAGCGAAGGTTAAGTAAATTTTTATACCTCCTTCCCCTTTGCATTTGGAGGAAGGGGGACGTTCTAATTTAGCGCATCTGTATCGGAGCGTCCCCCTTCCTCCAAATGCAAAGGGGAAGGAGGTAAAAAAAATATAAAAAATTAACTTTACAGTGTACTTAGTACAGCATTGTTATAAGGAAGTAAGAAAATGTTCGATCGTTCTTCAAGCTATACGAAAGCTCGGCAGTTTGTTCATCTTCATCCATTTTATTCTGCATTAGGGACAGTCGCCGGTCCCGCAACCGCTTTTTTTCTCGGTTGGGAATTTTTACCTCTCTCACTTCTTTCTTTAAATTTAGCAAAAGAATTATGGCATGAGTTTAAGCATATTAAAGATCCCGCGCACCAGGTGGAAAGTCTTCATCAAGATACCGAAATTAAAAAAGGCAATTTAATTATCGGAGCGCTGCGTCATCATCATAAAATGCCTATCGTGGAACTTTATGCGCGTGATTCTCATTTAAGAGAGGAAGCGCTGGCAGCATTATTGGCGCGGCATTATCTGGATTTTTATACTGAATATTTCTGGTATTTATTTGCAATTGCGCGCGTGGTGCATGGGCCGCGCACAAAAGATACTATTCAATTTATTAATGAAGAAATCAGACGACGCGATTTGAATTTCGATTCAGACACGATACGATTGCATTATATTTTAAAAAAAATCAATGAAGCGTTAGCAATACACAATGCGAAATCGCCTTTTTATTTGCAGCGGCCTCCTGTTACGATGGATCATTTAAGAGCGATTATTGCATTTTGTGAAGTTGAAAAAGGATTGGGCGCGGCCGGGTGCAGCACGAGTGTGATGGTTGATAATCAAGGTGTAGAATCTGCTGTCCGTAATCTGGATTGGTTTAGGCTTTTTTCTTTTTTCAATTATCTCATTGCAATTCTCAAACTTACGCAGCATGCCAGTGGAACAGGAAAACCAGAAGCTACATTTTCTTTGACGATTGAGCCGGGTATCCTGGAAGCCATTACTGCATTCAATGAATCGTTAGAGGCTGCTTATAATGAAGCAGGTGGAAAAGAAAATAATCTGGAATATCCAGGACGTGCTTATCCGGGATTATCTCTTGTTCAAGCAATTACTGAAAATTGTCAAACGATGGATGAGGTTGTTTCTTTTTTAAAAGAACATCCGCCTGCATCGCAGCATAATTTAACTATTACATCACTAACAGGCCATGGAATTATTCAAAGCATGGCAAGCAGGACAGAAGCGTTTCAAGTCCGTGGTCGAGATCTTCCTTTTGCTGTTGCGACAAATCATTTTTTGAATAAGAAAAATGAGCCGATGAAGCAATCTGCCTGTGTTCCGTGTTCTACGCGTCGTTTTGATAAAATATATTCTGCTACAGAAGAAAAATTGGATCTTGCTAAAATTGCGGAATCTTCTGCTACTTGCGATACTGTGCAAAGTATTCTGAGTCGATATGCAGATGGAGACAAAAAAATATGGATTAAAACTGCGACAGGAAATGCACCGACAGCGCCTGATCATAAAGGCAATACGGATTATATACCTATCGATTTAGACGATCTTTTTCGGAGTTTTAAGATAAAAGCCGAGGAAGTGAATAAAGCACTTGCGCAGGCGGATCAAGAAAATTTTTCTGAAGAGCGTGCAGTGGATGATTCATTAATAAATTTGATGAATAAATCAGATGAAGTCAGTAAACGTTATCCAAAACTGGCACGTGAATTAAGTGAATTTTATTCGGCATTAAACGAGCAGCTTGCGAGATTAGAAAATAATTTTTCTGAAAAATTGTCACGTGATGTTATCAAGAAAATAGCTGACGATACAGTTTCGGTAGTCGATGCTATTCTGCTAAATAAAAAAAACAGAGTGCTTAAATTTTTACAATATGAAAATTTATTAGATAACAATATTCGCAAGATGGGAATTTCTTACGACAAGACAAAAATGCTGGATGCTTTGTTTGCTGCATTTATGTGTGTGGCACTTGATGTGATGGCAAGATATCTTACTGAGACAAATTCTTCGATGGGTTTTTCATTATTTGCGGTTGATAAATTTTTATCGGGCGTATTGCAAACTATTTGTCGAGGCGGTATTGGATTAGTTGCAGGTGTATCTGTTGCTGCATTTTCAGTGTTTAAGAAAACTCAATTAGTTTCCAGTGCTGAAAATGTGTTGGGAGCTTTAAATGAAGTATATCTTGCGCGGCCTGGTGCGCTGTCACGTTAATTTTTAATACCTCATTCCCAGGTGTGACCTCGCATTGATGTAAGCATTTATTCGCCGTCATTGCGAGCCGTGCTTTTCGGCGAAGCAATCC
>DATIJV010000005.1:0-13323 GCA_035478255.1 Gammaproteobacteria bacterium | reverse complement strand
ATGACAACAAGATGACAACAAATGGGGCTGAGCTATTACCTTTTTTACTGCTTTTGCTCTAAAGCCCTTGCCTGACAAGGGCTTCAAGTCAATCGGCTTTCCTTAGCTTGATGCCTATGCCCTTTCCCCTTCCTCCAAACGAAAAGCGCGTTTAGAGGAAGGGGGACTCTTCGATACAGATGCGCTCAATTAGAACGTCCCCCTTCCTCCAAGCGTGCTTTTCGCTTGGAGGAAGGGGAAAGGGGAAGGAGGTATTACCGCATGCTTATCTTGTCACCTCTTGTTCCATTGTTTACAATCACCACCACTCAAAATGGATCTTAATTTTTATGCGAAAAAAAATAGTAGCTGGTAACTGGAAAATGAATGGCTCACGCTATGAAGCCTACACCTTGCTCGAATCAATCAAACAGGGAGCAAACGCATTTTCTGCTATAGATATCATCCTCATGCCACCTTTTGTTTATCTTGAAAAATGCGAAGAAATTCTCGCAGACAGCATGGTAGCCTGGGGTGCCCAAAATCTTTATTCTGAAAAATCAGGCGCATACACCGGCGAAATATCCGGCACTATGCTCGTGGATTATGGCTGTCAATATGTACTGATAGGACATTCCGAGCGGCGCGAAATATTTCATGAAGACCTGGCTCTGATTGCAGCAAAGTTTAAAACCGCTCAGGAATTTGGTATTCAACCCATTCTCTGTATCGGCGAAACATTAAAACAGCGCGAACAAGGCCAAACTGAAAATATCATTCAACAACAGCTTGCATCCGTCATAGAAGCTGCTAGCATTGACGCTTTTCGTTACGCGGTTATTGCATATGAACCTGTTTGGGCGATAGGAACAGGCTTGACTGCAACACCGGCAGAGGCGCAGAAAGTCCATGCGTTTATTCGCAATATTTTAGCGAAGCATGATGCGGATATTGCAAAAAACGCGCGAATTTTGTACGGCGGAAGTGTTAAAGCGGATAATGCGAAAGGTTTGTTCGCTATGCCGGATATTGATGGCGCTTTGGTGGGAGGCGCGTCTTTGGAAGCAAAAGGTTTTTTAGCAATTTGCAGCGCAGCGATGTAGAATATTCAACTCAAGCGGGTTAAAAAGGTCAACTGAAAATGTACCAACTCATACTCATTATTCACGTATTTGCAGCAGTTTCTATCATTGCGCTTGTATTAGTCCAGCAAGGCAAAGGCGCAACTGTGGGGGCAGCCTTTGGCAGCGGTGCGTCACAAACCATGTTTGGCAGCCGCGGCTCTGGTTCTTTTTTATTAAAAATTACGATTGGATTTGTGGTCATATTTTTTAGCTCCAGCATTGCATTAAATTATCTGGCTAGTCGTGCCGTCAAACAATCGCAGCAGCAAGTGAGCCTTCCTCTGTCGCCGCCGCAATCCCAGTCAGACAGTGTTCCTCCCGTATCTCCCAGCAGTATTCCTATGACATCTGCTGATGATCAGGCAGCAGAGCAGCAGAAAGCTTTGCCGGAAAAGAAAAAGAAACAGAAAAATCAATAAAACTATATATGCCGAAGTGGTGAAATTGGTAGACACGCCATCTTGAGGGGGTGGTGGCGAAAGCTGTGTGGGTTCGAGTCCCACCTTCGGCACTAACTGAAGTATAAAAAAAGTAAGTATTCGGTATAAGCTCCTCACTGTCATGCCAGCATGTTTTTAGCTGGCATCCAGTGCCTTTTAAAGACACTGGATGCCAGCTAAAAGCATGCTGGCATGACAAAGAAAATTTTCACCGAATACTTACGAATAAAGTAATTTACGGGTGAATCAATCCAGCCCGAATATTCGGGCCAGACTCTTCGTCATTGCGAGTGAAGCGAAGCAATCCAGGTTTTTACTGGATTGCTTCACCCGCAAAAAGCGCGGGTTCGCAATGACGAATTCTCATTATTTACAATTTCAATTTCGCGCCAGTGGCTAGGTGTTGTTAATTAACAGAAGACCCATTTCGTCTAGTAATAACAACTTCATCTGAGAGCCTAACATATCGGTCATGAATCTTAGGCTTACTAGCCAACGCAACTGGAGCAAACATCCCCCTCACAGACGCACCTGTATCTTTATACTTAGTAGTCCTGGACCTGCACATCTCTGCAACACCCAGAGCGACTGATGCCAAACCTGTAATACAAGCTGCGCCATAGGCACCAATCACTGCTGCTGCTGCAAGAAAACTGGAACTTGTAGTCAGGCCTACGGTCGCACCGCCTGCTTGCGCTGTATTAGAAACCAGCGCGCCCGTATCTACTGGAAGAAAATTTGGTATCTGAGCTAGACCATAAAGAATCCCACCCGTTCCGACACCTGATCCTACAGATACGGCTGTGCCTGTACCAATTTTCATTTTCTTACTACCTTGGCACGTCAGTCCCAATCCAACAGCTAGTAAAGGAGTGCCTACCCCCATAACGCCCATCATGATGGAACCTAACAACGCGCAAGCAGGAGTCGCTGCACCAGCTGTCACAACAATTGTAAAGATTGAAGCAGCTGCGACTACGCCTCCCAAAAGAGCCAGGCCAAAGCCTTTCCAGAAGCGCTTTGTGTCCCATTGGGAAGAAAGTTTTTGTGATACATAATAGCCGCGTTGAGCGTTTGCCTGATAAGATCTACTTTCCGCATCCGAAAGCTGCTCTGCTTCTCCTTCACCATGCATAGGATTCAAATGCCGTTCTAATTTTGCCTGATAAATTCCACGATATATCGCTTCAGTTGCCAAAACCAAATACATCGGATCTTTGGATTTTTCCGATTGGTCTTTCTCTAGGTCTTGATAGAGCGTGTTTGCCAGGTATGACCTCATATAACCAGGGCTTCCTGGAACACTTACAAAAGCGTCTTTATATTGATCGTTGTATTTTTTTAACTCCGCCATTGCATGATCAAATTGTTTCTTTTTATCTGCATCAGTAAGACTTTTTAGAGCGTTATAGAGAGCTAAGCGTTCCTTTTCAGTGTTTCCTAAATAATTATTAATCTGGTCTTGAGAGATGGGGGGAGAGACATCTTCTACTTTTGCGTCTGCTACATTTTTTGCTTCTGTTTCTGCTGCTGTTCTTGCTGCTTGTTCTGCTGCTGCTTGTTCTGCTGCTGCTTGTGCTGCTGCTTGTGCTGCTGCTTGTTCTGCTGCTGCTTGTTCTGCTGCTGCTGCGTTTTCTTCTCCACCTCCATTCTCTTCTTGATGAAGAACTGATAAGTCATTTTGCGAGCCGGCATGACGACGTATTTCGCGCTCTGGAGCTGGAGGCTCTACATGTATTGTTAGATCTACTGGATCATCATTCCTAGAAGGCATTCTTTTAGAAGGCATTCTTTCGCCAGAGGGCGGCAGTAACTTTTCTGCTTCCTGATTCGCCTGACCGCCTTTTGCTTCATCTTTTGCATTATCTTTTTCTTTTTCTTGCTGACTTCCTGATGCTGATGCTCTCATATTTATAACCTCAATAATCGATTGATTTAAACCCAAAAATACTTTACTTTAAATAATTCCACGCTAGCCCTTTATTTAATCCCCGGATGATTTTATGATAACTGGCTTAAGGTATTCTTAAGCACTTGCTAAAAATCTTTATCTCCTAATCCAAAAACGCACTACAGAAGGAATTAACAATGGAAGACAACAAGAAAAAAGCCCTGGGCGCAGCGCTCAGCCAAATTGAACGTCAATTTGGAAAAGGTTCAGTCATGCGGCTGGGTGACTCCACTATCGAACGCGACCTTGAAGTAATTTCAACCGGTTCCCTCGCACTGGATATTGCACTAGGCGTCGGCGGTTTACCGCGGGGCCGAATCATCGAAATTTACGGACCGGAATCCTCTGGTAAAACCACGTTGACCTTGCAAGTCATTGCTGAATGTCAACGGCAAGGCGGAACAGCCGCTTTTGTCGATGCTGAACACGCTCTTGATCCAGCTTATGCAAAACGTCTCGGCGTCAAAGTAGACGAATTACTCATCTCTCAACCCGATACCGGCGAACAGGCACTGGAAATTGCTGATATGCTGCTGCGTTCCAGCGCAATCGATGTCGTCATTATTGATTCCGTTGCTGCCCTCACCCCCAAAGCAGAAATTGAAGGTGAAATGGGCGACTCTCATATGGGTCTGCAAGCTCGTCTCATGTCGCAAGCTTTACGCAAATTGACTGCAAATATCAAACGTTCTAACACGCTGGTCATCTTCATCAATCAAATTCGCATGAAAATCGGCGTTATGTTTGGCAATCCTGAAACGACAACCGGCGGCAATGCACTAAAATTTTATGCTTCCGTTCGTCTGGATATTCGTCGTGTCGGTAATGTGAAAAATGGCGATGAAATCATTGGCAGCGAAACTCGAGTCAAAGTCGTTAAAAATAAAGTGGCGCCGCCCTTCAAACAGGCAGAATTTGATATTCTCTATAATGAAGGCATTTCGCGCGAAGGTGAAATTATTGAATTGGGCGTGCTGCATAATTTCGTTGATAAAGCCGGGGCATGGTTTAGCTATAAAAATCAGCGTATTGGTCAAGGCAAAGATAACGCTCGCGCATTCTTGAAAGAACATCCGCAAATTGCCCAAGAAATTGAAAGCCAGATTCGTGAAAAATTACTAACGAACCAAGCTAAAGTCAAAGCTTCCACAGGAGAAACTGAAATTGAGGAAGAAGCAGTTTGAGCGAGCTAAAAAATATCCGGCGCACAGCGATGAATTGTCTGGCGCGCCGGGAACATTCTGAAACTGAATTATTTAACAAATTACGCAAAAAAGGTTTTGCTGAAAAAGACATTGAACCCCTGCTCGCTTCACTCATTCACGAAAATCTGTTAAATCATGAGAGATTCATTGAAAATTATATTCATTTTCGGGCTGAAAAAGGATTTGGCCCGCTGCGTATTCAAGCTGAGTTAAGCGAGCGCGGGATAGGAGAAGAACTCATTGATCATCACCTTAAGATCACAGATAATGCATGGTTTGTGAAAGTACGTGATGTTTGGCGAAAACGTTTTAAAAATCAGTTGCCAGAAGATTTTAAAACCCGCGCACAGCAGAGTCGATTTCTTTATTCGCGCGGGTTTACAGTAGAACAGATTGAAAGTGTTTTTAAGTAGAGAAAACCACATGCAAACAAAACTCAGCGCAAACCAGATTCGCAGTTTATTTTTAAATTATTTTCATGATCAAGGCCACGAAATCGTGCCCAGCAGCTCATTAATACCGGCCAGCGATCCTACTCTTTTATTCACCAATGCGGGCATGGTGCAATTTAAAGATGTCTTTCTTGGAAAAGAAAAACGTCCCTATCATCGCGCAACTTCCGCGCAGCGCTGCGTTCGTGCCGGCGGTAAACATAATGATCTGGAAAATGTCGGCTACACTGCACGTCATCACACTTTCTTTGAAATGTTGGGTAATTTTAGTTTTGGCGATTATTTCAAACGCGAAGCCATTCAATTTTCCTGGGCATTTTTAACCGATGTATTAAAACTTCCTAAAGAAAAACTCTGGATTACAGTTTATCAAGATGATGATGAAACCGCCGACATCTGGTTAAAAGAAATAAAAATCGATCCGAAACGTTTTTCCCGCTGCGGAGAAAATAGCAATTTCTGGTCGATGGGGCCGACAGGCCCCTGCGGTTCCTGCACCGAAATTTTTTACGATCACGGCGAACATATTTGGGGCGGGCCGCCAGGCACACCTGAAGAAGATGGCGATCGCTATGTCGAAATCTGGAACCTGGTTTTCATGCAATACGATCGCGCAGCAGATGGTTCACTGACACCTTTACCCAAACCGTCTGTTGATACTGGCATGGGTCTTGAGCGTTTGGCTGCTGTCATGCAAGGTGTTCACAATAATTATGATACCGATTTATTTCAGACTCTCATCAAAGCCGCTGCAAAATTAACTCATGTCAATGACTTCACGAACATTTCATTGCGCGTGATTGCAGATCATATTCGCTCTTGTGCTTTTTTAATTGCGGATGGTGTCACACCTTCCAATGAAGGCCGCGGTTATGTCTTGCGCCGCATCATTCGCCGCGCGTTACGTCATGGAAATAAATTGGGATTGAATGAACCCTTCTTCTTTAAATTAGTCGAACCGCTCGCAGCAGAAATGGGTGAAGCATATCCTGAATTGCGCCAAACACAATCGCATATTGAAAAAACTTTACGTCAGGAAGAAGAACAATTTAGTCTAACACTTTCTCAAGGATTAAAATTATTTGAGCAGGCAGTCAGTGAATTAAAAGGCATTGTCATTCCTGGCCAAACTGTGTTTAAACTTTATGATACTTACGGTTTTCCCGTTGATTTGACGGCTGATATCGCACGCGAACGACATTTACAACTCGACCTTGAAAGCTTTGAAACAGAAATGACCAAGCAGCGTGAACGTTCACGTCAGGCGAGTAAATTTGAAAGTGACACGGCTGCCGGCGCACAAATTGGCGTTTCGACAGAATTTTTAGGTTATCAGGATGAAATGCTTAATGGCACAGGAAAAATTATTGCATTGTATCGGGAAGGTAAATCGGTTGAAAATCTAAAAAGCGGCGACAAAGCTTCTGTCATTTTAGACCGCACACCTTTTTATGCAGAATCTGGCGGACAGATTGGCGATCAGGGAACGCTTCGCGTTGATGGAAATCTATTTCATGTATCAGATACCAAAAAGCAAGGGCAGGCTTATATCCACATCGGCAAGCTGGAAAAAGGCAGTTTGCATATTCATGATGAAGTATTAGCAGAAGTCGATGCGGCAAGGCGGGCAGCAACAGTCTTAAATCATACAGCCACACATTTGCTGCACATGATATTGCGTAAAATATTAGGCAAGCATGTTTTACAAAAAGGTTCTCTGGTTGAACCTGAACGTTTACGTTTTGATTTTTCTCATCCAGCACCGCTGACTCTTGAAGAATTGCGCTTGATTGAACAGGGTGTGAATCATGAAATTCGCGCCAATCACGAAGCTATCGTACGCATCACTTCTCCAGAAAAAGCGCTGGAAGGCGGCGCAATTGGTTTATTTGAAGATAAATACGGCGATGAAGTTCGCGTGATCCGATTGGGTGATTCAGTAGAATTATGCGGCGGTACGCATGCACATCACACAGGGAATGTCGGTATTTTTAAAATTATTTCAGAATCAGGCGTCGCATCAGGTGTTCGTCGTATTGAAGCAGTCACGGGCGAAGGTGCACTGCGTTTCATTGAACAGCGAGAAGCTGATTTCAAACAAAAATTACAGCAATCGGACGAAAAAATCCGCTTGCTTGAAAAACAATTGGAACAATTCAAAGAAAAACTGGCTGGAACATTAAGCCAGGATTTGATTTCTCTCGCCCGTGAAATTAATGGGGTGAAAGTGCTCACGGCTAAAATGGATGGAATGGACAGTAAATCCTTGCGTAACACAGTCGATCAGTTAAAAAATAAATTAGGCAGTGCAGTGATTGCTTTAGGGGTAGTCAAAGAAGGGAAAGTCAGCATTGTGGCTGGAGTGACAAAAGATTATATGGATCGCCTGAAAGCCGGTGAACTGGTCAATAGTCTTGCTCTGCAAATTGGCGGCAAAGGCGGCGGACGTCCTGATATGGCTGAAGCTGGCGGGAACTTGCCTGAAAACCTGGATCGTGCACTAGAATCAGTGTATAACTGGGTTAAGGAAAAGTTAGGTTAAAAAACATGGCACTCATTGTACAAAAATATGGCGGCAGTTCAGTCGGTACACTAGAACGTATTCACCACGTTGCATCAAAAATTATTAACACAAAACAGCAAGGCCATGATGTTGTGGTTGTCGTTTCTGCGATGCAAGGCGAAACAGATCGATTAATTCAATTAGCCGAAGCGCTCACGGCCGAACCAGATCCGCGCGAGTATGATGTACTGGTCGCAACCGGCGAACAAGTATCCATGTCACTGCTTTCCATGGCACTCAACTCCAGGAATTATCGCGCACGTTCTTATATGAGTTTGCAAATTGGTATTCATACAGATGACACACATACCAAAGCACGTATTCTGGATGTGAAAACTCAAACAATTCATCAAGCGCTTGCAGACGGGCATATCGTTGTCGTCGCAGGTTTTCAAGGAGTCAACACCCGCGGTGATATTACAACATTAGGACGCGGCGGGTCGGATACAACAGCTGTTGCACTCGCAGCCGCTCTTAAAGCTGATGAATGTCAGATTTATACAGATGTGGATGGCGTTTATACCACGGATCCGCATATTCTGCCGGAAGCTACATTATTGCCGCAAATCAGTTTCGAAGAAATGCTGGAAATGGCGAGTCTGGGAGCGAAAGTTTTGCAAATGCGCTCGGTGGAACTGGCCAGCAAGCATAATATCCCTATCCGTGTGTTATCTACATTTACTGATAGTCCAGGTACCCTGGTTACACTGGAGGAGAAAGTAATGCAAAAACGTCTCGTTGCCGGCATCGCATTTAGTCGTGAAGAAGCGCTATTTTCACTGGAAGGTGTACCGAATCGCGCCGGTATGGAAGGATATATTCTGGCTCGCATCAGCAAGGCCAATATTGAAGTCGATATGATTGCGCAAAGTGCCTCTGATAAGGAAATAACAGATTTTACTTTTACCGTACACCGTAAAGACCATGCAAAAACTTTGCTTGTGGTAGAAGAACTTGCCAAAGAATTGAGTGCCGTTTCGATAAAAAACGACATCAATGTGGCAAAGCTTTCTCTGGTTGGGGTGGGCATGCGTTCACATTCTGGAGTTGCCAGCACAATGTTTAATGCTTTGGGCAACCATGAAATCAATATCCAGATGATTACGACTTCAGACATTAAAATTTCCGTGGTTATTGATGAAAAATTACTGGAAAAAGGCGTGAGAGCTATCCATAATGCCTTTGAACTAGACAAGCTCACATCAAATAAAGAACCCTTTCATATGGAAACATAAAAAAATTTTTATTAAAAAATATGCAAATCTTATTTGCACAAAGAAGCCATATTGTTTACCATTGCTGACTTCGATAATATCGGCGAGACCGATAATAAAGTAAATAAAGTGTGACTTGTAGGGAATAAAATATACATAACAAGGTAGTTTTAAGGAGATGGCTAATGCTCATTTTAACGCGACGTGTGGGTGAAACACTGATTATAGGTGACGACGTGATCGTAACCGTACTGGGTATCAAAGGAAATCAGGTGCGTATAGGTATCAATGCGCCTAAAGATGTGTCCGTACACCGTGAAGAGATCTATCAACGTATTCAGCAAGAAAAAAACACGACTGAACCCAGTGCAGGCAAAGAAACGGCCGCAAAAGAACCCAAAGAAAAAAAAGATAAAGATAAGCAAGAATAATCCATTCATTATCCAGTCAAAACTGATCATTCGGAGAGATGGCCGAGAGGCTGAAGGCGCTCCCCTGCTAAGGGAGTATGGGGGCTTAAACCTCCATCGAGGGTTCGAATCCCTCTCTCTCCGCCAGGCATTTTCCTCCAAAAAGTCAATATTCAGTAAAAGGCGTATGTAAGCATTCGGTGAAAGTCGCGCGGTTTTTTACTACATAAGTTTTTCGTAACAACTTATCTGCTGTCACATTAATTTTTTATACCTCCTTCCCCTTGCACCCCATAGGCATCAAGCTAAGCGCAAAAGCTAATCAGAAGCGCTGGATTTAATGCAAAAATTAATTAGAGCGTCATCCCGGAATTTACTCAGTCTTAATTCGCGCTTTTCGCGAATTTAGAGTGAGTTAATGTCCGGGATCCACCCAAATGATAAGTAGATCCCGGACATTAAGTAGCGCTAAATTCGCAAAGAACGCGAATTAAGCGCTACTAAATTCCGGGATGACGCTCTAATCAGCTTTCGCTTAACTTAATGGCAGTGGGGGAAAGGGGAAGGAGGTATAAAAAATAAAGCGCATCTGTATCGAAAAAGAATTTATAACTTACATTAAAACATTGCTTCATGATTTCGTTTTATATAAGCTATGCCGCATTGTTCTTATTGCGCGCCCGTAGCTCAGTTGGATAGAGTACCTGGCTACGAACCAGGGGGTCGGGAGTTCGAATCTCTCCGGGCGCGCCAATTTTTAAAAATGATCTTTTCCAAGATTGCGCCCGTAGCTCAGTTGGATAGAGTATCTGGCTTCGAACCAGGTGGTCGGGAGTTCGAATCTCTCCGGGCGCGCCAATTAACTTTTTAAAACCTACAAATGAATTCAACAGACTAATTTTTTTATTCCGTGTTAATAATTTCTTAATCTGTTTTTTGTATCTTCTGCAGGTTTAAATATTTTATAAGGATTTTAAATTATGCAATCAACTCATCAAAAAAAAATAAGTGAAGAAAAAGAAAGAGAAAGAGAAATAAAAGTGCCATACCAGACAAATCCAGAAACTTACTTGAATGAGATTCTGGAAAAAGCGCTAGAAAGCGCGTCAAGTTTGTTAGATAAAAAACACCCAAACGCTGCAGAATGGATACAAGCTCTTGCTAATCTTCAAGATGACACTCAGGAAAATGTTCAAGTAAAAATAAGAGCAGCGCTGGAAATCAGTAAATTACTCTCTCTTTCTAATCCTCCCAATCTTTCGCATTTTCATACAGAAGAAAAAACTCCAAGGACATTACCTCATATTGATGAGCAAGAGAAAATTAGAGCACGTTTTTTGCAAATTGACGCGGCTATTGAAAATCTTGCTAAAAAAAATCCAGATGCAGCTAAAAATTACCAAGAACTTTTACAAAATTTTACTGGGCCCATGCTCCTTCAAACAAACATAATGGAATTCCTGAATGATGTTTTTGGTCAAATTTCAATATTAATGCGCGAAGAAAAAACTGTGCCACCTCGTGTTGTATTAGATGAAGCAGCCGCTCACTTTGTCAATTGGACTGAAGAAAAAAGCTTACCGCTGACTCAAGAACAAAATGAGGAACTTTCTCAAATGAAGGCGGAGCGATTGCGCGATCTGAATGAATTGACCCGGCAGCTGGTTTCCATTGATCCAAGCACTGCCCCAATGGAACCATCCTCAGCTCAAGATTCACTTGCCACGACTGTCTCGGATTTAAAAAAACTGGATACGCAAATTTCAGTGCTCGAATTGCGATTAATTGACGCCAAAGAAGCGCGTGAAAAAACTTTGCCTCCTGAAGAACTTGCTCAAATTACAGCAGAGCTTCAAAATAAAATAAGAAAACTTGTCAATGATATTGGAAAGGAGACCAGAGAATATTTAAATTATAACTTATTGACACAAGAAAATAAAAATTGCGCTGATGAAAGCACTGCAGCTGTCATAAGAAAGTCTAGTTCTTTTTTAGCCTCTAAAACACAAAATCCCACGGAATTGAGACATCATGAACTCGTCTTGAAATTACATCTGCAAGATATGCAAGGATTAAAGAGAATGCTGCGTTTTATGGCTGAAAAAATGCTGCACGGCAGTTCATTAATTGCTAATTTAACATTTTATACTACGCGAGAAGAAACGCTGCACCGTTATAAAAAATTCCATGACCTTTTGCTGCGCTTATATCATGAGCTTCCTGATCTTAATTTTAATAAGCATTCGACAAATATATTCGCTTATTCAACTTATACACAAACGGTCATCCAGCTGAGATTTTTTATTGCTGAACTCAAGAAGGGTTTTTTAATAGACCAAAGCCCATTTTCGGATGTTTCTTCAGAAAAGATAATAGAACCTTTCTCAAAAACAGAACAAGCATTGCAGAAAATATTACGCGCCCAAGAGCTTGAAGAAGAAAAAACAGCAACTCCTGAAGCGCTTGTAAAAAAAATAGCGTCATTAAGAATCCAACATGAAAAACTTATCATGACTATATCAGAGCAAACGAATATTTATTTAGATTTAATCAAAAAAACGGGGGAAGTAAGAAAAACTTTATTCTTAGAGGTTGAGCAGCAAATGAAAACTGTTTTTCCTAAGAATTTTAATGACTTGAGAGAACTAACGCAAAGCATTGAGAATTTACAAAAGATACTGAATATAAAACTTATAGAGATAAAACGCATTTATACCCTGAATGTGAAAATGCAGGAAGCAGGATTATTGATTGCCAAATTGGCAATTTATTCACCCTTTGAGGAAATTTCGGAGAATTATAAAAAACTGATAGAGCTGCTAAGACCAGGACATTCTACCCCTCATCCAGACTATTTTGCTTATAAAATTAACTCTTTTATAACTAAATTAAAGGGAGCATTGAATATAGCTGAAGAATCTGCTTGTGAAAATGAGCTTCCTAATTTGACTGTTCTTCCGCCAGCACCGCTTCCTCCTTCTGTTGCACCCATAGAATTGGCCGGAGATACTAGAAGAACAAATTCAGTATCGCCTGTTAGACGGAATTCAGTCTTTCCTCTTCCTCCTGCGCCGGTTACTGGTTCCACAGAAACACTTGCCCCTGTTGCAGACCAATCGCAAAGCCCGAGACCTGGGTCTAATTGAGCGAAAGCTCCTTCCTCCTTAATGGAGGAAGGCCTCTAATTTAACGTAAACATTGAGAGGTATATTATGTGGAGTAGTCTGTTTAAGAAAGCACATGAAGAAAAGTCTCTTCCAACACTTGATGCTACAGAGATCAACAAAAAATTAGAAGATATATCTGCTTTGCATCCTAATGGATATTATCAACGATTTGAAGATGCCTTTAATGCTTATATGGGGAATACAAAAGCCATCACAAAAGCAGTTGTTAATTACGGTTATAAACACACTTACCGATCGGAATTTGAAACCAGACATTTATCTAACGCCATGAAGAGCAATCGTGATGAATTACTCGAGTTTCTAAATAGAAGCGGTGGAACAGATAAAAAATCCTTAAAATTCCATGTGCTGATAAAAATGTTTGATCTTGACTCTGATGATTATAGTGATGAGACAGCAAAGAAGTTAGTAGATGATACCCACAACCTCTTACAATATCATTGTAAATTACAACAGATTGAGGCTTGCAAAAATAGTCTCTAACCATCTAAAAATAATTGGAGATTCAAAATGCCTGATGAACCGCAAGATGAACTTATTACTCATGCAATAAACATGTTGACTGAAAAAATAAGCAAAAATTTATTGAAAGATTTTTTAAAACTTCCAAAAGAATTACAAATGAATTTGGTTTTAATAAAAGCCGCGCAATTGCTTTTGGCGAATATTTTATGTCATGTCGCAACGAACAAAGAAGAGCTTGATAAAATTTCTAATGAACAAGGCATAGAAATTAAAGATTTAATCTTTAATTGCGCTTTTACAGGATTTGCAAGTAAGTTTGAATTGAATAAGCA
>DATIJV010000004.1:0-5001 GCA_035478255.1 Gammaproteobacteria bacterium | reverse complement strand
TCTTCAAATATTGCAACGCTCATTAATGGTTTAACGTATCAAAATACAAGCCAAGATCCAACGAGCGGTGCACGTACGGTGACTTTAACGCAAATTGTCGATACGGGCGGTACGGCAAGCGGTGGAGTTGATACGACGGGTGCATCGATTGCGGCAACCGTGAATGTGACAGCGGTGAACGATGCACCGACATTATCGGCTACCGGCAACACAACAACATTTACCGAAGATGGTGCAGCTCAAACACTTTTTAGTAGCGCTTTAGTTTCAACGGTTGAAGCAGGACAAGCGATTCAATCACTCACGTTTACAGTCGGAAATATTCAAAACGGTTCATCAGAAATTTTAAGTGTTGATGGTTCAACGATTTCATTAATCAATGGCAGTGGAACAACTGCTACAAACGGCATGAGTTACAGTGTCACCGTGTCGGGCGGCACAGCGACGATTGTATTAAGCAAAGTCGCTGGTGTTTCATCTTCAAATATTGCAACGCTCATTAACGGTTTAACGTATC
The DNA here is from genome assembly GCA_035478255.1 of Gammaproteobacteria bacterium. Taxonomy (GTDB): domain Bacteria; phylum Pseudomonadota; class Gammaproteobacteria; order DSM-16500; family DSM-16500; genus DATIJJ01. The sequence goes on along the minus strand of DATIJV010000004.1, from coordinate 4,484 downwards.
AAAATACAAGCCAAGATCCAACGAGCGGTGCACGCAGGGTGACTTTAACGCAAATTGTCGATACGGGTGGTACGGCAAGCGGTGGAGTTGATACGACGGGTGCCTCGATTGCAGCCACTGTCAATGTCACTCCAGTCAATGATGCGCCGACCTTGTCTGCTACAGGTCGCACAACAACCTTTACGGAAGATGGTGCAGCTCAAACACTCTTTAGCGGCGCTTTAGTTTCAACGGTTGAATCAGGACAAACCATTAAGTCGCTCACGTTTACAGTGGGAAATATTCAAAACGGTTCATCAGAAATATTAAGTGTGGATGGCTCAACGATTTCATTAATCAATGGCAGTGGAACAACCACTGCGAATGGTATGAGTTACAGTGTTACCGTGTCGGGCGGCACCGCAACGGTTGTGTTAAGCAAAGTCTCAGGCGTTTCATCTTCAAATATTGCAACGCTCATTAACGGTTTAACCTATCAAAATACAAGCCAAGATCCAACGAGCGGTGCACGCACGGTGACTCTCACACAAATTGTTGATACGGGTGGCACGGCAAGCGGTGGTGTCGACACAACCGGCACACCCATTGCAGCGACTGTCAATGTCATAGCAGTCAATGATGCGCCAATTTTATCCGGGCCTTCACAAACTATAAGCTATGTGGGCCATGACTCAGCAAAAATTATCGATACAACGATCACTGTCAGTGATATTGATAATCCCGCGCATTTCGACGGTGGATATTTACAAGTAGCAATCACAACAGGCGTTACTGCAAGTGATCAACTATCTGTTGTGCCAACGGGAAATGGAGCAACGCAAATTAAAGTAAGCGGTAATCACGTTATGTATGGCGGCGTTGCAATTGGAACAGTTGATTCAATCATGAATGGAAAAAATGGTCATGAATTAAAAATTTCATTTAACGCAAATGCATCTTCTGCAGCAGTTGAAGCGCTCGCGCGTTCTATTGGTTTTTCAAATAATGCGAACATACCGTCAACAGCAAATCGCACAGTTATTTACGAATTTCATGATGGAGGCAACATCGGAATAGGCGGTGATTTAATCGCATATAAAGCAAATACAATTGCAGTGTTAAACGTGCCGAATCCTCCAGGGAATATTTCTATTCCTGCAATGACAGGCGGTGCTATCAATATGGATGAAGTATTAACTCGCGGCGGAAGTGAAATGAATATCTCACTAGATGGTACCGGCGCAATTGCTGGTGATATGTTGACAATAAATTGGGGCAGCAAAATCATTGTGTATTCATTAGCGAATGCGGATATTACAGCAAATAATGCAGAAGTATTGATACCAACTTCTGCAGTTTTAGCAGAAGGAGATGGCAAAATAAGCGTGACGGCTAAAATAACCAATCGGTTTAACAAAACAAGCGAATTATCTTCTCCAGCCACTGCAATTGTCGATACTTATATTGCCGGAGTTAGTACAGATGCGCAAACCGTATCGAATTCAAATAATATTTTATTAACAGGTAAATTATTAGGAACAGCTCAAGCAGGTGATCTGTTGACTGTGCAAGTCAGCAATTTAATTTATAAAATTAATTTGACAGCAGGTGCGAGAAATTGGTCTGTTTTGCTTCCTGTCAATTTACCTGCAGGAACGTATGGTATATTAACTACGCTGACTGATACGGCGGGAAATATTAAATCCGATATGGGGGCAGGGAAATTGATCGTGGAAGCTGATACTTTTGCTGTTCCTGTGCCTGCCAGAATGGATCCAACAACAGCATCTGTGCCTAAGTCTATTTCTGCTGCAAAAATTACAACAGCAGATTCGGCTAGATCCGTAACTTCTAACTTTATCTCAACGCCTGGTATCAGTGGAACATATTCACCGACTGCTAACGTAAACTCGATTTTAAGTGGATTTTCACAAACTGTTAATGCCTTACTTAAAAATCAAAATGATGTGACTGATTCTAAAAATGTATTGAGTTCATCGTATGTTAAACCATTGAGTTATTCTGGATATGAAACCATCGAAAATGTAGAGCTTACTGCGAATAAAACAACTTCAAAAACTACATCTGAAATGGAAGCTTTAAATGCATTGGAAAATACAACTTCATCGAATAAATCAGCTGAAATTGTGAAAGAAGCTGTTGAAGGACAGAAAAATGCAGCAGGCAAAAAAACAAATTTCCAAGAGAAAATAAAAAATTTATTGAAAGATTTTGGGATAGATGAATAAAACTATACATCTTTTTTTTTTACCTCCTTCCCCTATCCCCTTCCTCCACAAAAAGCGTGTGGAGGAAGGGGGACGCTCCGATATAGATGCGGTGAATTAGAATGTCCCCCTTCCTCTAAACGTGCTTTTCGTTTGGAGGAAGGGGATAGGGGAAGGAGGTCAAAATAAAGAACCGCACAATACACTGACTTCTCGCTACACTCCTCGAAGAACATCAAAATTCTGGCTCCGATCTCTCAGTAAATGATCCATTAATACTAATGCAACCATCGCTTCTGCAATTGGAACAGCACGTACTCCTACACACGGATCATGACGACCTGTTACAGAAATCTCAACGGGTTGATTATTGATATCGATGCTTTGTATCGGTGTTGTGATGCTAGATGTGGGTTTTAATGCAATACTGGCTAAAATAGTTTGTCCAGTTGATATACCGCCTAAAACTCCGCCAGAATGATTCGTTAAAAATCCATCAGGTGTGAGAGGATCACGATGCTCTGAACCTCGTTGCGTTACACACGAAAAACCCGCGCCAATTTCAACGCCTTTTACAGCAGGAATGCTCATTAATGCATGTGCCAAATCTGCATCTAAACGATCAAAAACCGGCTCGCCTAATCCAATAGGCACGCTTTCAACGCGAATATCAATTTTTGCACCAATAGAATCACCTGATTTGCGTAACTCAAAAATAAAATTTTCCAATTCAGAAATTTTATCAGGATCAGGACAGAAAAAAGGATTTTTCTCAATTGCATTCAAATCTATTTTATCAATTTTAATGGGCCCCATTTGAGAAAGATAAGCCTGGATGAGAATTCCATGCGTTTCACGCAAATATTTTTTTGCAATTGCGCCTGCCGCGACACGCATGACGGTTTCACGTGCAGAAGCACGTCCGCTGCCAAAATGATCACGAATCCCATATTTTTTTTGATAGGTAAAATCGGCATGGCCGGGCTTAAATTTATCTTTAAAAGCTTCATAATCACGAGAACGCTGATCGGTATTTTTAATTAATAATCCAATCGATGTGCCCGTTGTTTTTCCAGAAAAAATTCCTGACAAAATTTCAACGGTATCGTCTTCACGGCGTTGAGAAGTAAATTTTGATGTTCCAGTTTTACGACGCTCTAATTCTTTTTGAATATCTTCGACAGATAATTCCAATCCGGGTGGACAACCATCGATAACGCATCCATTGGCTGGCCCATGACTTTCGCCAAATGTTGTTACCGTAAAAATTTTTCCAAAACTATTTCCGGGCATAAGTATAATCCATTATTAAATCCTGACACTCGTTTAACTGTTTTGCAGTTAGCAGAAAAATACCGCCATCTCCTCTTTCAACGTCCAGCCAGGTGAAAGGTATTTCTGGAAATGCATCTGAAAGTGCATGTTCACTATTTCCTACTTCAACGACCAGGATTCCTTCAGGATTCAAGTGGTCCGCAGCTTTATGCAAAATGCGTGTTACCACATCGAGTCCTAATATGCCTGCTTGAAGACCCAGTTTAGGTTCATGCTGATATTCTCTGGGTAAACTCGCCATGTCTTCTGCATCGACATAGGGAGGATTGCTGACGATGATATCGTATTTTTTATTAGCGAGTGGTTTGAATAAATCACCTTGAAATAATTTTACTTGATCTTCCATCTCATGTTTTAAGATATTTATTTTGGCAACAGCTAAAGCATCATGAGAAATGTCGGAAGCATCTATTTTCGCAGAAGGAAAATAATGCGCAGAAGCGATTGCGATACATCCGCTGCCGGTGCAAAGATCTAAAATATGATGCACAGATTCTGTGTCAATCCAGGGTTGAAATTGATTTTCAATTAATTCAGCTAAAGATGAGCGGGGAACGAGTACACGCTCATCTACATAAAAAAGTAAATGAGCAAACCAGGCTTCATGAGTCAAATAAGCAAGAGGAATTCGTTCATGAATGCGACGCTCGATTATTTTATATAAAATTTCCCGTTCGGCGACAGTCAGGCGAGCCTCGAGCAGAGCAGGGTTAATATCGTGAGGCAAATAAAGAGTATGAAGAATAAGAGCAATGGCTTCATCCCAGGCATTATCAGTGCCATGACCATAAAATAAGCCAGCTTCATTAAAACGGCTCATTGCCCACCGTAAAAAGTCACGGATGGTATATAATTCTGAAATTTCTTTCATGGGAAAATTATCCTAAAATAAATGATTAAGGATAATATATACCATGCGCGGCCATAATTTGAGGTTTTTTT
>DATIJV010000003.1:0-1552 GCA_035478255.1 Gammaproteobacteria bacterium | reverse complement strand
TCCCGTTATGCTTCTAAACAAGACCCAGCGCCTTTCTTTCATCAACTTTTTTAAAAAATGCTTTTAAAGGCGCTGGGTCCCGCTTGAAGAGCGTCGCGGGATGACGCACGGTTGAAGATGAGATTTAAAAATTATCGCTGTCTTCTCTCTCGCCAGGATCTTCCGCAAGGGTGAAAGGGGTCAAGTGCCAGTACCGAGCAAGTTATATTAACAACCTGATCGGTGCTGGCACTTGACCCCTTTCACCTCTGTGTCTCCTGATTAAATCCATTCACCTTTTGCTATTAAAAATACATTTCCACCAACACCAATTCGAAAGACTCCATCTTTCTTATCTGCATTCACTTTAATAAGGGAAGGACGCCCGATGGCATACCCTTGTTCAACATTGAGCGTAATAGAAAAACGATTAAGAAAGTTATGCTCTAACAGGTATGCCGCCAAATTCCCATTTGCACTCCCGGTAGCAGGGTCTTCCAAAAATCCCGAATCATCCATAAATACGCGTGCATGCATATCATTTTCTGAATGCTCTGCATCGGGAGTAAATACCAATATATTTGCTTTTACTCCATCGTTTATTAATTTTTGAAATTCAGAGTGTTTAATGGCGCACTTTTTTACAGCATCCAGTGTTTTAAGGGGAACAATAATTGCAGGCAATCCTGTAGAAACGACCTGAACAGGATAATCTTTATGTATATTTTCTACGTCAATTTGAAGAATATCAGCAATTATTTTAGGGTCCATTGTTATTCCGAATTGTGGCGATTTTTGAGTCATCCAGTATTCATTTTGCGAATTAATGGTAACTGGAATTTGCCCCACACCTAAATTCAAAATAATTTTTTCGCCCTTCTCCTGATTTAAAAATTTATGAATAACAAATGCTGTTCCGAGCGTTGGATGACCTGCAAATGGAATCTCAGTATCGGGAGTGAATATTCGAACATCATACCCTTCGTTAACTTTTTTATCTGATAAAATAAATGTTGTTTCAGAAAAATTCATTTCTTTTGCTATTTTTTGCATATCATTTTCTGAAAAACTTCTCTCTAATAAAAAAACAGCAAGCTGATTACCCTGATATTTATCTTCCGCAAATACGTCTACAATATAAAAATTCATTGATCTGCCTCTGCTTCATTATTTCTCAACCCGATTCATTAGCCGTTGACGGAATGGTTTCGCCAACCCCGGATCCGCCTTTTTTAAAGACGGAAAATATTATCTTTTCCTGATAATCAGAATATTATCATTTACGTAAGCCGTTTCTGCATGCTTAAACTCCATATCTATACGGCCTCCAAAATGAGAAGCCCAAAAACTGGGATGAAGCAGAACCGCCGTATCTGTTGAAACATTTTTATTTTTCCTGGCTATTTCTGCTGCTTCTGCCGGAGGCTGCCCGGCAATAACAAATATCGATCCCGAAGCCGCATAATCCATGAAAAGAAACAAAAGAGCACCTTGCGCCGAAAGACTTAAATACTCCAAAACACGAATCATGACGATATTGACCGGGCGAGCAATGTCTTTTACCAGCTGCTTG
>DATIJV010000002.1:0-5333 GCA_035478255.1 Gammaproteobacteria bacterium | reverse complement strand
GGGATGAAGCGATGGGTGCGATTGATCGGAGTAAAATGAATGTGAAAGGGGGCAGTATTGCGATGGGTCATCCGTTTGCTGCGACAGGTGCGCGAATTGTGGCGAGCTTGGCGAAAATGCTGCATGAGAAAGGAAAAGGGCGCGGATTAATTTCGATTTGTACGGCGGGCGGGATGGGTGTGGCGGCGATTTTGGAAGCGGTGTGATTTTATTTTAATACCTCCTTCCCCTTTCACCGAACTCCAAGAAAAACACTTGGAGGAAGGGGGACGCTTCGATACAGATGCGCTTAATTAGAGCGTCCCCCTTCCTCTAAACGCGCTTTTCGTTTGGAGGAAGGGGATAGGGGAAGGAGGTCAAAATAAAGAAACGCGCGACTACCACCGAATATTTATAATTTGACAACATAAGATCTTGGAAAAATGATGAAAAAAATAAAACTCCTTAAAAATCTATCTTTTATTTCTGTATTGACTTTATTGCTTAATGCTTGCGGTACTTTTTTTGATAAAGATAATACACCGCCTCCCGCTCCGCTCGTTGATTTTATCAGCGAAGCCAAAGTGCATTCTATGTGGTACACGAGCGCAGGGGCAGGATCCAATAGCGATTACCTCAAATTAACTCCTTCTGCTTCAGAAACAGCCATTTTCACTTCCAGTAAAAATGGTGTCGTCGCAGCAAACGATGCAAAAACAGGTAAATCTTTATGGCAAACCAATACCGGCGGTGATATTAGCAGCGGCACAGCAACTTATGCAGGTCTTGTGTATGCAGGTTCGCGTGAAGGTGACGTTTATGCCTTAGATCAAAATAATGGAAAAATCGTCTGGAAAGCCAAATCCTCGAGTGAAGTCTTAGCACCCGTTGCCATCAGCGATAATATCGTGTTAGTGAAAACGATAGACGGACATGTCAGGGCCTTTTCCACGCTCGATGGCCATGAATTATGGAAATATCAACAACCTGAACCGAATTTAATTCTTCGCGGTTCCAGCGCGCCGCAAATTACGCGCGAATCTGCTGTCGTCGGTTTTGAAAACGGTAATTTAGTCAAACTCACTCTGCATGGCGGTCGCGTGCAATGGCAAAGATCCATTGCGGAACCTCAAGGTATTTTTGCGATTCAACGTATGATTGATATTGATGCGGATCCCATCATCCAAGGCAATCGTGTGTATGCTGCGACTTATCAAGGACGTATTGCCGCACTCAATGTTTCATCAGGCAATGAATTATGGAGCCATGATATTTCTTCTTATTCTGGCATGGCATCGGATGACAACTCTGTTTATGTTTCAGATGCAGACAGCCATGTCTTTGCATTCAATGCAAATGGCGGCACGGTACGCTGGCAGCAGCCGAAATTATATGCTCGCACAATCACAGGCCCTGTATTAATCGATAATTATGTTGTAGTCGGTGATGCAGAAGGTTATTTGCATTGGATGAGTAAAATAGACGGCCGTTTTGTAGCGCGTGTCCGCGTTAATAAATCTGGAATTGCCGCAACTCCAATCGTCAGCAACCATGTTTTATATGCTTATAGTAAAGATGGCCATTTAGCTGCTTATACAGTGAGCAGTAGATAATGCTGCCCGTTATCGCTATTGTCGGCCGGCCTAATGTAGGAAAATCTACGTTATTTAATTGTTTCACGCGCTCGCGTGATGCTTTAGTGTCCGATTTTCCAGGCATGACGCGCGACCGTCAATATGGCGAAGCAAATATTGCTGATCGTCGATTTATTGTGATTGACACTGGCGGACTCACCGAAGAAAAAAATGATCTCGATTTGCTGATGGCAGAACAATCATTTCAAGCCATCCAAGAAGCCGATAAAATCATTTTTTTAGTAGACGCGCGTGCCGGACTCACTGCTTCAGACCTTTCAATCGCTGAAAAACTCCGTCCCTTACAAAAAAATATTGTATTAGTCTTAAATAAAGCGGAAGGATTGGATTCTGATATTGCCGCTGCAGATTTTTTTCGTTTGGGATTAGGACAGCCATACGCGATTTCAGCCGCGCATATCAGCGGCATTGATGATTTGGTGCATATACTTTTACCGGAAGAAAAACCGGAAATTTCTGAAGAAGATGAAGCCTCTGGCATTAAACTCGCCATTATCGGCCGGCCCAATGTAGGTAAATCGACTTTGACTAATCGCATGCTGGGCGAAGAACGGGTCATTGTTTTCGATCAACCAGGTACGACGCGCGATAGTATTTTCATCCCATTGGCCCGTTTTGATAAACATTACACGTTAATTGATACGGCAGGTGTACGCCAACGCGGTAAAATTTTTGAAACAACAGAAAAATTTTCTGTGGTAAAAACTTTACAAGCGGTTGAGGCAACAAATGTGGTGTTATTTGTCATGGATGCACGTGAAGGCGTGACGGAACAAGATTTGCGTTTGTTGGGATTTGTGATTGATAGCGGCAAAGCATTGGTTGTGGCCATTAACAAATGGGATGGTCTGTCGCTAGAGGATAAAGAAAAAACCCGCGCGTCGATTGATCGGCGTTTAAATTTTATTCCTTATGTGCGTATTCAGTTTATTTCAGCACTGCATGGGACCGGCGTTGGAAATTTATTTGATCACGTCGATGAGGCATATCAATCAGCAAATAAAAAATTAGCTACACCGAAATTGACGAAAATTCTCCAAGAAGCCATCGTAAAACATTCACCCCCTATGGTGCAAGGCAGACGAATTAAATTGCGTTACGCACATTCAGGCGGAAATAATCCGCCGCGGATTATTATTCATGGTAATCAAGTAAGCTCATTGCCGGATGCCTATCGGCGTTATCTGGCGAATACGTTTCAGACGCGTTTGAAATTAATGGGAACGCCGGTCCGAATTGAAATGAAAAGCAGCAGCAATCCATTTCGACATAAAAAAAATATATTAACGCCGAGACAACAGCAAAAGAAAAAACGCTTGATGCGGCATGTTAAAAAATAAAATCTACCTTATTTTTTCTTTTTAATCAATAAGATGAATATTTTTTGAGCAAAAACTCGTTTTTTGAAATATAATAGGAATACCATATATATATATCAAAAAAATCACAAACGAGGAAATTATGACAAAGGTCATTGTTTTTACTGCTTTCGAGAGTGTCATGGTATCTAATACCCTCGATGAATTTGTGAAACTATCACAAGAGGAAATTAAGCAATCATTTGAAACAAGACTCCGCTGCAAATATTCTGAACCGTTTAATCCTCCAGGTAATGCCGACCTCTTCCTTCTGTCTTCTGATGCCGTTCAATTTTTTCATAAAATGTTGGAAAATCCTGATGTAAACATCAATATTCTGACTTGTCTTAATCTTTCTGAACAATATGTTAAAGGGGTTTTGAGTTATCAGGGATTCACAGAAGAAGAACTTAAACGATTAACTATTGTTAAGACAAGTAATTACGAAGCAGCGATCATCAACGACCTCTGGACGAAACAATTTACGGCAAAAGGAATAACAAATATTTACACTCTGAATAATAGTCATAAAAGTGGGGGAGCGGATAATCGGATATTCGAGATCGTTCATCGGCTTGCTGCTTATGAAAAACAAATAGAGAAAGATGCATACAGGCACAAGGTACTTATGAGTGTAAAAACTAAGCGTGAGCCGTCTCGTGAGACGTTTACACAACCACCCTTTGAACAATACGATGTGAGCGATGCATATGCATACGATGAACGCGAAATCGAAGATTTTCAATGGAAACAATATATGACTGATATTGCATCGATGACATCGGAGAATGTCGAAACTCATCCAGTAGAAAGTGCTGCACCCGGCAAGGTGACAGTACATATGAAGCAACCACTCGAACAAAAACAGAAAGCAAAAAAAGTCGAATGGGAGACCGACAAATGTGGGGGAGTACGTGAGAGAAATGAGATATTACCTGAACATCTGTTCGGTGACGAGGACCACTCCGGTGAGGCAGTCCGAGTCAATGAAGAACTTAAAAAGTTTGATCCTGAGGACCACGAAAGTCGAGATTCGCAAATCAGGCTCTACCGTAAACTTAACTCAGTGATTAAAGAAAGGCATAATCAAACAATGGAATACAACGTCTACAACCGTAAAGATAAGGAAAAGGTCAAAGAAGATGACCAGGATGAAATGAGGCAATTTGTACTACTGTCAAAAAAGTATACCCGCAAGCTTAAGATGAAACTTAAAGAATACCAGCAAATAAAAGCTGACATTGATTCTTTAAAAAAAGAAGCTGGGGAACGTATCGAAAAATTAATAAAAATACTGCCAGATCCATCTACGAAAGATACATTTCGCAAACATTATCAAAGAGAACTCTCAATGGCTGAATTGACTGACACTCAACTTGAATTGTCTCACGCTCAAATAAAAGCGTATGTTGACTACTTAGGCCAACTTCTTTTAAAACAAGAGGAGGACCTGGAAAGAGCTCGTCTGGAAGAGAAGGCAAGCACGCCTATGGAGCGACTTAAAAAAGAAGGACAAAGACATATTGATGACTTGGTAATTCTTTTTGAAGAACCAGAAAACCGTTATGCTGCTCGTCAAGTCTATGAAGCGGCATTAAAGGAAAAGGAAGGGCTTTCCGATCTCACTCAACTGGAAAAGCATGTCAAAGAACTCAAAAAAACGCTAGAGGCAAAGAAAGCAGCGTTGAATCAAGCCGAATCTGCACCTAAAGGAGTTGCCAGTAAGATCGGATCTTTTTTCTCATCATTTATAAGTCCTCCAGCGGCGACCGACCAATCTTCTACTAAAAAACCGCCTTCAAACGAATTTACAAAAAAATAAGGGCAGCTAAAATTAGCCGCCCTTTTAAAAAAAACAAAAAAAATCAATCATGCAACCCTTGCTAAAAACCCAATCCTTGGACACGCAAAACGAGGAGTGGTTACAGAAATCCGTTCAATCACCATAGCTGATCCATTAGCTAAGCGTTATTCTACTGAAAAATTTTTAAATAACAGCATGCTTAAAATACATTTTTTAATTAATTTAAAGTAAATAAATAGGTTATTTTAAATAACAATATTATATTCAATAGGTTAATCGCCATTAAACTTAAAGCAGTGATTAAGAAAACTGTTATTTCCTACATGTTTTGTAGGAAATGTCTTACACAAAATCGGGCAAATTACAAAAGTAAATGTTCATGCCCTCCTTCCCCTATCCCCCACTGCCATTAAGTTAAGCGAAAGCTGATTAGAGCGTCATCCCGGAATTTAGTAGCGCTTAATTCGCGCTCTTTGCGAATTTAGCGCTACTTAATGTCCGGGATCTACTTATCATTTGGGTGGATCCCGGACATTA
>DATIJV010000001.1:0-17775 GCA_035478255.1 Gammaproteobacteria bacterium | reverse complement strand
CAAGCAGCTGGTAAAAGACATTGCTCGCCCGGTCAATATCGTCATGATTCGTGTTTTGGAGTATTTAAGTCTTTCGGCGCAAGGTGCTCTTTTGTTTCTTTTCATGGATTATGCGGCTTCGGGATCGATATTTGTTATTGCTGGGCAGCCTCCGGCAGAAGCAGCTGAAATAGCTAGGAAAAATAAAAATGTTTCAACAGATACGGCGGTTCTGCTTCATCCCGGTTTTTGGGCTTCTCATTTTGGAGGCCGCGTAGATATGGAGTTTAAGCATGCAGAAACGGCTTACATAAATGATAATATCCTGATTATGAGGAAAAGATAATAACGGAGATGTTTGTATTAATCAGCTTGAAGCTATTTAATGAGGTAATAAATGGAAAAAGAATTGGTAAATAAACCAGAAATAAAATTGGTTGGATTAACTGCAAGAACGAACAACAAAAATGAATTCAACCCGCAAATGGCTAAAATTGGCGAGTTGGTCGGTTATTTTCAAAGTCAAAACATAGCGAATCAAATACCCGATCGCAAAAATCCCGGCGTTATTTTGTCTGTTTTTGCCGAATATGACAGTGATGAGCATGGCGATTACACTTATTTCATTGGTGAAGAAGTGAATTCATTTGAAAATATCCCGGCTGATCTGAAAAAACTGACTATACCGGCAGCTAGGTATCAAAAATTCACAACACCGTCAGGGAAAATGCCGGAAGTAGTAATTAACGCATGGCAGGAAATCTGGAAAATGACGTCAGATGATTTTGGCGGTAATAGGGCTTATATTGCAGATTTTGAAGTGTATGATCAACGTGCGGCTGATCCTGCTCGCACTGTTCTTGATATTTATATCGGAATTAAGTAACTGTGCAAATTACTTTTTTATTTTACGACGGAATGACTGCGTTGGATGCCATAGGGCCGCATGAGGTTTTGTGTCGATTACCTAGTGTATCTATCAAACGGGTTGCAAAGACAGCTGGAAAGATTAATACCTGTTCAGGCGTGATTTTGAATGCAGATTATGCAATATCAGATGTCTCGGCATCTGATATTTTACTTGTTCCGGGTGCTGGCAATGCGACGACGTTACAGGATAGTCCTGGAATTCTCGAATGGATTCGCTCAATACATGCTGGAACCCAATGGACCACTTCGGTCTGTACCGGGAGTTTGATTTTGGGAGCAGCCGGTATTTTATCAGGCATCAGGGCAACATCTCATTGGGCTGTGCTGGATCGTTTAAAAAAATGGGGTGCGCATCCTGTCGATGAACGAGTCGTAGAATCAGGAAAAATAATAACAGCAGCAGGTGTTTCTGCAGGGATTGATATGGCGTTAACACTGGCTGCCAAAATTGCAGGTGAGCAAATCGCAAAAACGATACAATTGGGTATTGAATATGATCCTGAGCCGCCTTTCGATGGGGGGTCTTTGAAAAATGCGGATCCGGAGTTGGTAGAGGCATTGCGTCAACGGCTGATGGATCGGTTTGAGAAAGAATGAAGTAGAGGCAGATTAATGAATTTTTATATTGTAGACGTATTTGCGGAAGATAAATACCAAGGTAATCAGCTCGCAGTTTTTTTATTAGAAAAACGTTTTTCAGAAAATGATATGCAAAAAATAGCAAAAGAAATGAATTTTTCTGAAACAACATTTATTTTATCAGATAAAAAAATTAAAGAAGGATATGATGTTCGGATATTTACTCCCGATATTGAGCTTCCATTTGCGGGTCATCCAACACTCGGAACAGCATTTGTAATTCATAAATTTTTAAATCATGATAAGGGCGAAAAAATCATTCTTAATTTGGGTGTTGGGCAAATTCCAGTGACTATCAATCCACAAAATGAATACTGGATGACGCAAAAATCGCCACAATTCGGAAAAACAATAGATGCTAAAATAATTGCTGATATTCTTCAAATTGACGTAGAAAATATACATAAAGATTATCCTGTTCAGGTCGTTTCTACAGGATTGCCTGCAATTATTGTCCCCCTTAAAACACTGGATGCAGTTAAAAAATGTGCCATTAAACACTCTGAATTTCAAAAATTAATAAACGATGGAGTAAAAGCAAATATATTGGTATTTACTCACGATGCAGAGCATTCAGAAAATGATATGCATGCACGCGTATTTATGGATGATTCGGGATTTTTGGAAGACCCTGCTACCGGGAGTGCAAATGGGAATTTGGCGGCATACCTGTTAGAACATAATTTTCTTAATCGTTTTTCTATTACGCTGAATGTTGAACAAGGGTATTCCATCGGACGTCCTTCACTTATTAAAGTGAATGCAGATAAGAAAGATGGAGTCTTTCGAATTGGTATTGGTGGAAATGTATTTTTAATAGCAAAGGGTGAATGGATTTAATCAGGAGACACAGTGAAAGATATAGAGCGCACGCCTGATATCGGGCCGAGTTGGAAGGCTCTCGAACAGTGGGGCATGAATGTCGATCGCATCGAGCGTTTCGCTGGAGGAGTCGCCAACGAAGTGTGGAGTGTGCGCATCAATGGACACCTTGCGGTTGCTCGACTCGGTACCAGGAGTGACGCTGATCTCGCCTGGGAGACAGAGCTTCTTCAATACCTTGATCGTAAAGGCCTGACCGTACCGCTTCCTATTCCGACTACAGACGGGCGACTATTTGCAGAAGGTTTGGTGGTAATGACTTACGTGGAGGGTGGGCCGCCTGAGTCGGAAGCTGACTGGCGTCGCGTCGCCGATACGCTCCGCCAGTTGCATCGTTTGACGCAAGCCTGGCCGCAGCGTCCGGGCTGGCGATCATCGACCGATCTCCTGCACGCTGAGACCGGGACGAAGATTGATCTTCGTGCGATGCCGCCTGAAGGCGTTGCTCGATGTCGAGCAGCATGGGCACGGCTAACTGGACGGCAGACATGCGTTGTTCACGGCGACCATAATCCTGGTAATATCCGCATGACCAAAGATCGGGTCGGGCTGATCGATTGGGACGAGGCGCATGCTGATGTCGCTGACCTCGATTTGGTCTTGCCTCACAATGCTGCCGGTCTTGATGAGGTTGCTCTCGACATCGCTGCACAAGCATCAGCTGCATGGGAAGCTGCCGTCTGCTGGGACGATGAGTTAGCTGTCAAGCGGCTCGCCGAAGTTCGAGTGGTCTGAGCAAACTCGTTATGACAGCTCGCGCTCAGCAAATATTTTCATGGCCTTGACAAAGAAAGTCAGCAAATCAGGATGACGATCATCATAAAATTTTCTAAATTCTGGTGTTTGATATAAATCAGACAGCCCTATGTAACTTTCTCGATTGGGTGTCCAGGTTAATTCAAGCCAGGTATAGTGTTTTCGCATCAGCGCTTGCGCGGCCTCATCGCCAGGTTGAGATTTTTTTTCCATTTCAACAATTAAATCCGTGATGATTTTTTCTATGTCTGTGATGAATGATCGTTTTTGTTCGTCAGTCCAATTTTTAATTTTGGCATTAGATTCATTAATGAACTGCTGCGTGACGATACCTTTTTCAACAAGATATTTTTCATGTTTTTTCTGTTTTTCCGAGTCGAACCCATAATAAAATTCTTCGTCTTTCATTTTTTCTTTACCCCTTAAATGTGAGATAGTTTTATCAATTGTCATGATCATTTGACTGGTGCGATCAAGCTCTTTCATAAGGATGCATTTGTGCGATTCGAGCGCTTCAATTTTGTCGAAGCGATCACTATTCATGATCCTTTGAATTTCGGCAAGAGGGAAATCGAGTTCACGGTAAAACAATATTTGCTGCAACATCAGGAGTTGTTCTTCTTCATAATATCGATAATCATTATTACCCACATAAGCGGGTTTTAATAAACCGATTTCATCATAAAAACGCAGTGCCCTGGTACTCACGCCTGATAGTTTTGCCAATTTGTTTACTGTATACGACATAGTAACCTCTTGTTGATTCACAGGCACTTTAAGGTATTCCGTAACGTTAAGGTCAAGGGTATATTTTTAAATACTATAAGTTTTCCATAGATCACATACAGGCCCAGGATTTTTCAACAATTCAATTGTTTGTCCCTGTGCAATGATTTTCCCATTTTTAAGCATAATAACAGAATCAAATTGCGGCAAAAGATGTAAACGATGCAATGAAACGATCATTGCTGCATCCGGAAATGCATGAATCACACCAGAAAGAATTTCTTTTTCTGTCGGTAGATCAACGCTTGAAGTTGGCTCATCCATTAAAATAAGAGAGCTGAAACGAGCGGCAAATAATCCGCGTGCCAATGCAAGACGTTGCTTTTGGCCAACCGACAAATTAAGCCCTTTTTCACGAATGTCTGTTTCAAGCCCGGACGGTAATGTCGCAAGTACTGGCATAAAACAAGACAGTTTGGCGGCATTGTTTATTTCGTCAGAGGTCGTTGGCAAATCCATTGTAATATTGAATGCAATTGTATTTTCAAAAATTTCAGGGTCTTGTGGAATAAGCGTGGTAATTGTTTTCAGCGGCTCCAAAGAATCAAAATTAACTCCATCAATTTCTAACTGCACATGAGAAGGTGTATAGAGCCCGGATAGAATATTTAATAAAGTACTTTTACCGCCACCACTAGCTCCGATTAATGCAATTTTTTCACCGCGCTTTACTGCAAAGTCAAGTCGATCAAAGATATGACCTTGATCTTTTTTTCCATGATGATGAAATGTTAAATTTTTTATCTGGAAAGAATGCCATTTTCTCGCAGTGGCTTCGCCTTTGGGTGCATGTGCCAATTTTTTAATATCCTTCAAAATAGGCTGCATTCCTTTAATGTCAGTATCCATGCGAACAAGCTCGCTATAATGTACACTTAAATCATAAAAAACAGTGTTAAGATCCCATTGATAACGAAAGATCATTACAACAAGACCAATCATGATCGTGCCTGTTATATGCAAAGTATGAATAATATAACCAATCAAAAGAGCTGCCTGAATGATTGAAAGTGACATCATCATGACAAACCATTTTGTTTCATTTAAAAGTGCATCTTTCCGAAAAAATGGCCATACTAACATCATGCGTTGGAATAAATTTGAATGCGTCAATTCGCCAAGACGCAGAGTTAAAATGGTCGTCATGTTACTGATGTAATCAAATAAAACAGCGCCGACATGGTTATCGATTTCATTTTCTGCGTTGTATAGAGGTATTAATTTTTTATCAAATAAAATAACGATCCATGTTACCATTGAAGAAGCGACCAGGCTCAGGATTCCAACTGGTACAGAAAGCCAGAGCAGAAATCCGATCGAAACTAAAAATTTGACGATGGTTTCAATATAAATAAATTGATTTTCTGCAAATTGACGAAGAGCGAGTGCCGCACGATTAAGACGTGTAATAATATTGCCTGAATGATGATTCTGATGCCAATTGAGAGGTAATCGTGATAGCTGCTCATATAAATTAAGTCGATACGTTTGCTGAATTTTTAACGCAACATTCCGCTCAACAACACGTGCAGGACCATGAAATATCCAAAACATCAGCATGACGCCAACGCCTGCAAGCAACCAAAATACAACTTCAGGCAGGAGGTCGGGCTTAAAATTTTGTAATGCATTAATTGCTCGTCCAAATGCATATGGACTCAAACCAAGCGCACCTTGAGCGATAACATATGCAATATAATAACCGATGATAGAGACTCGCCATGGTTTACCATACCGCCATACAGTACGAATTAAATCAAAATAGGGATTTTTCATTTCTTATCCAAAATATATAAATAATGGAATGGTACATAATGTACGCAAAATAGCGATACAAATTGTATCAGTGACCTCCTGATTTCCCTATGCTAGATTCCCGCTATATTTTGCCATGGAAAAAATCATACCTAAAGGAAATGATTATGGAAAGAACAATAGTATGTTATGGGGATTCTAACACGTGGGGCTATGTCCCTCTCGATTTTTCTAAAGAAATTACTGCAATACAGCGTTATCCACGACAGATGCGATGGCCGGGTGTTTTGCAAAAGCTGCTCGGTGAAAAATTCCACATTGTCGAAGAAGGTCTAAACAGCCGTACGACCAATCTTGATTATCAAATCCCTCCCGATCGAAACGGGAAAACGTATTTGCCATCGTGTTTATATAGCCATGCGCCGATTGATCTTGTCATACTGGCGTTAGGTAGCAATGATCTGAAAACATATTTTAATCGGACACCATCTGATATTCGGCAGGGTCTTGCGGAGCTTATCGATATCATTCAAGGTTCCTGGTATGGTGAAAAAATGAAAAACGCACCGCAAGTTTTGATCCTGTCACCCTTTAAAGTGCTACCTCTGGCCGAGCAATTTAAAGACGAACATGGCGTTTTTTTTCTGAAAGATGCAGGCAAAAAATCACAGGAACTGGTGCACGAATATGCTGATCTGGCTAATGAAAAAAACTGCCATTTTCTCGATGTTTCAACATCAATTTTGTCCTCTGAAATAGATGGCATGCATCTTGACGGATCAACACACCAAAAGCTGGGTACGATAATCTTTGAGAAAATAAAAAGTATATTTCATGAACAAAATTAAAGTTGGTATCATTGAAGACAGTGAAGTCCATGTTGCATGGATAGCAACGGAACTAATGGACGAACAGGATTTTGAGATCGTTAGTCAGGATGCGCTTGGTCGCAAAGGCATAGCATCCGTAAAATTGCACCAACCGGATATCGTGATTCTTGATTTTCAGCTTCATGATATGACCGGTCTTGAAGTGGCAAAATGGATTAAAACACAAGATCAGAACATTAAAATTTTTATGTTGACAGCTCACACAGAGATTTCAATTCTCGAACGAATCATCAGCGATAAAAATATTGATGCCATTGCTATTAAAGGCTCCTATTATCTCGAGGAAAATTTTTTATTGGCAATGAAACATATTGCAGATGGCGGAACCTATCTTGATCCATCGCTTTTAAAAAAATTGCGTGATTCAAAAAATATGTCAGGGCTCAATACGCTGACCAGACGAGAATTTGAAATTTTTATTCAGGTGAATACGGGTAAATCGGATGTCCAAATCGCGAATGATTTATGCGTGGAGCTTTCTCATGTGAAAAATCTTAAGTCCAAAATTTCAAAAAAGACACAAGGACAGGATATCGCAGATCTGTTGTCTAATTTGATGGAAAATGCCAATACGCTCACAGAGTAAAATGAACCATGATGAAATATTTGGACATCAGAAATAGTGTCAAAAGCTATACTTTTTGGCTGTTTTTGTGGATCGCGCTGGTTATTTCTTATGCCATATCGACGCGATATGGCTTCAAAGAGGAACATTGGGATAAAATAATTTGTTTTTTTCAATTGGCAATCGATGTTTGTCTCGGATTATTTGGCTATCTGGCTTATAAAAGTAAAACTGATTTAATCATAAAGCGATTTTATTGTCTGATATTTATCAGCATTATCCCCGGCTTGTTTGCAAATGAAGTATACAATGTGTTGATTAACATTGTCGGGCTGAAAGTCATTAGCAATAAAATCAGCCTATCATGGACAATTGCATACGCTGCTTTTCTTTGCATGCAAATTACTGCCTGGCTGTATTTATATTTCAAGCAAAATAAGAAAGGCGAGAGTAATAAGCTGATTACGCTATTTTCTTATTCGCAATCCGCAATAATTGTACTCTTGTCATTTCTGTCAATTGTCATGTTTAGAAAAACAGTTCTGTCTGAAATTGGATTAACAGGAGCAATTAATTCATTGCTTGAAACAGTGCTTTTTATTTCAATTTCAATGTCATTAGCGAGAACGAAATCCAAATCACTGATTTATCTTGAGGTAGGTTTTTTGCTGTTGCCAGGGTTTAATCTGGCGCATCGATTGAGTTATAGCACGGGTCATTCCTTCAAGATGTTCGATATTATTTGGTTGATCAGTTTAATTACGATCATTTTTGGTCTGGCAAAAAGCTGGAAAGACAATAAAACCGTTGAGTTTTTTAAACCAAATTCATTGCATGTTTATGCCAGTGCAGTTTTTCTTGCATTCGCTACTATCTTGTTGGTTGTGTTCATTGGGATTGATCTGGTTATCTCATCGGTTGCTATGAATACCATGGGATATTCAAACATTCTTCCTGAAAATATTCCAAGCATATTGATTTTCTCTTACACCATAGCATTTCTGGCCAGTAAGCTGGTTGCATCATATATGTCGAGACCGCTAGAAAAGATAACTAAACGAATAGATTATTTATATGGGAGCAAGTTGGCTTCCAATCAGATTTTGAACAAGACATTTAAAATTCATGAAGTGGATAGATTAGATAAATTTATTCTTAAAACGATTACAGAATTGCAAACAGCGAACCGAATAAAATCTGATTTTTTGATGAATATGTCGCATGATTTTAGAACACCTGCCAGCGGTATTACTGCTTTATCGCGTTCAATCTACAAAAAATTGGAAAATCCGACTTTAAAGAAATTACAAAAGCTTGTTGTAGATTCATCTGAGCAATTGATGAATTTATTGGATGATATTCTGGATTATTCCCGTCTTGACAGTGATCAATACAAATTAAATCAGGGTGAGTTTTATGTGGATGCCCTGATTGAAGAAATTGTGTCGTTTGTTACAGCAAAAATAAAAGACAAAAACTTGTATATCAAAACCAACTTTACTGATTTTCCGCTTAAGTACGTTGGCGATCGATTGATGCTACATCGCGTCATTTTAAATATCGTTTCAAATGCGATTAAATTTACGCATATTGGCGGAATAACGATATCGTTGCAGAAAGAGGATGTGGATTGTGACCCGTATTTGGTTATCCGCATCCTTGATACAGGTATAGGGATTGACGAGAAATACCATGACTTTATTTTTGAGCCATTTAACCGTATCGAATCGGCTGGTGATCCATGTAATTCAGGCATTGGGCTTGGGCTAAGCAATGTCTATTTAATGCTGAAAAGCATGAAAGGAAAAATTCATCTGCAAAGCGAACTCGGAAAAGGTTCATTATTTTCTGTATCGCTTCCCATGTGAAAAATATACGCAACCCTATGATTTAATTGAATATTTGTTTTTTCAAACAAATGAATGACAATTTATCATGACTCGTTAAAATTTCTTCCATGAATACACGAGAATCAATAGGGTTCTCGCCTTATAACATGGACTATTTTATGGAAGAAATGATGTTTACAGAAAATGAAATGAAAAATCCGGATCGACACTTTGCTGAATTATTGATAAAGTGTATTTCCGCACAGTTAATCCCGCTTTATCAACATAGTACGAATTCAATGAGTCTCATCTTGAAATTCATACAAATGGCCAGCTACATTTTTCTGAGCAATAGATCAAAACGAATAAAACAATAAATTTTATTTTTCTATTTCTGCGTCTGTCAGTTTAATGTTGGCGCATTTGTTATGGCAATAAAAATATGAATTATATGACGAATTATAGGGTAATTTCATGCAATTAAGAAATATTGAAAGTTCTTTCACCGAGTTATTTTCCATCATGAAACGTAATGAGGTTTTATCAATGTCTAACACAAATGAATCGTATACAACTGATGAGTTGATGACAATGAATCAGCACGCTGAAAATGCAATGACAACATTATTGCAAGGTCTTCAGGATTTAGGGCAAATACTGGGTGTTGTGGCCAGAATGGATAAAGGCGTAATGCTGGATTTGCATAATATTGGGTATTTTATTTCTACAATATGCAATCTGACAGAAGCATTGGATAACTTGCGTTCGGATGCAAATTATATCTTGAATCAAATTCGAAAAAATTAATCAATTATCGCTCACCAGGAGAGTCGATAAAACGGAGTTAATAAATAAAATTTTCATCTTCAATCACATCGTCAATTTGTAAAAGGAATAACAAATATGATTTCAAAATTTATTACTGCTTATGCGCAACAGCATTACTATTGGGCTGAACGTGGAATAATTCAGGCAAGTGAAGATGGAGCCAATTATTGGTACATTGATGGGAGTTTGCCGGGAGAGTATCCGGAAAAATGGTCAATTCAACGGATAGCTTCGCTTAATAAAATGATTCGCCAATATAACGTCAAGCCTATCTTTCATGGCAATTTTAAGCTCCCATTGGCAGCAGATGTCTTGCAAGTCAGAGAAAGAGCAGTCAGAAGTGTTTTTGATGAAGTTGACCTGTGTTCAGAGTTATCTGCTCCGCTTATCTTGCATGGAGGCGTCATCGTAGAGCCTCGTTTGGTGATCAAGGCAAAAAAGGATGCTTTGGATAATTATCTTCGATCAATTGAATTTATTGTTGAATATGCTCGGGAAAAAAATGTGACTGTTTTGTTGGAAAATTTATCCAATTATAAAAATTACAGACCATTCCATTATATTTTTACCACACCAGAAGAATATAAGTATGTTCTTGATCGTATAGGCGATGAGCATGTACATTTATTTTTTGATGTGGGTCATGGTGCCATTTGTGATGGTGATCCAGCGCTGGTTATTCAAGAGTTTCATAAAAGAATCTGGGGAATGTCGTTCAGTAACAACGATGGCATAAGAGATTTACATCTGGGCATCAATCGAGGGGTGGTTGATTATCAAAAAATCATAGATACAATAGTTAATGTCGCGTGGAAAGGTGTCATTGCATTTGAGGTCAGAGGAAGGTCGTTTTCTCAAAGTGTAGATGATGTCTCTCAACTGTTTGAAAGATCAACTGTGGGCAAAGGAGTCGCACTAACATGACAATATCGGCATACTTATCTTTTTTTGTTTTGGTTTTCACTATGGTATATAGCCCGGGCCCTATGACCATGTTCATGATGGCGAACGGGATGAAAATGCAATACAGAAATGTCTGGCCAATTCTGTTGGGGGCAAATAACGCCTATCTGATTTCAATTATTGTGTTTACAGTAGGATTGACGCAGATTCTGCAACAGAACGTGGTTGTTTGGAAGGTTGTGCAGACTATCGGTATTGCCTACCTGCTTTATCTGGCGTATGTCCAATGGAATAAAAAAAATGTCGTTGGCGATTTATCATCAAACACACAAGATGTTTCGAGAAAATCAACGCTTTATGGAAAAGGTGCCTTGATTGCGTTATCAAATCCAAAAACCATTGTTCTGTTTGGAGTCATTTTCCCTCAATTCATTACGGACGATAAAAATCGTTTGCTGCAAATAATGATTTACGGCCTGACGTTTCTTGTTCTGCAGTTATCGAGTGGTCTGGTGTATGCCTATTTCGGGCGACGAATTAATAATCTGGTAGAAAAACCGTCTTGTCAAAATGTGATACATAAAGTGTCGGCTGTTGTGTTGGTTATTGTGGCGGGGTTTTTGATTATAAAAATGTGATCCCAAAAGGATAATCAATAAGTGATTTTCCCCGGAAGGAAGTGCTCTGTTTGGCTATGCATTCGCGCTGCTTAGTTTATGCAGGTTAAAGTCTTTAATGTAATTAAAAATCACTTTCATGCTAATTTTTGTAAATTCTGAAGTAGATTGATTGTTCTTCAGAGATGAATTAAAATAATCGCTGTTAAAAACATCATATGACGTTATTTTGTTTTGATTCATATCATGAGAAGCGCGCCCTGCTTTGTCAATGAATTTGCATAAACATAACAAGATTTCTGGATCAATCCTAACAGTAGGTTTATCTAAAGAGGGAGGGCAGCTTTCTTGATACAAAATTGAAGATGCTATGGTTTTAAAATCGCTGATACCATAAAAAAATCTAAAGTCATCAATATTATTAATTATATCTATGATATGGTACGCGGTATTCATGAAATCGTTCACATAAATTCGCTGGTGAGGTTTTTCAGTCAATAGGCTGCTTAAATCATCTGCCGTTTTTAATGCCTCTATAGCCTGATGCCATTTTATATTATTATTTTTCCCTTCATTTAGAAGAGATATCGCTTGGGAGAAATATGATTTAATCTGATCAAGATAAAATAATGACCGTTTGTATGTGCCATCCCGGAAATTTTTAACCCAGGTTGTTATTAAACCAAGAGTGCCCACAAAACCTATAGCGATTGATATTTTAACTGCTATTGTCAATTTATCGATGTGGTCATTTAAATCTGGCATTGTAAAATTAATATCGTACATGTATTTTCCTTGTTAAAATGTTATTGATTTATTTTATAGTGCCCAATTTAGTTATTACTGTTCCTAAAATTTTCGTCTTACTTTCAATATTGGATAACGGATACTGCGGATTATTGGGTTTCAGATATGAAACTCCACCATCTATCACATATTGTTTAAAAGTTGCTTCTTTTGCATTCGACAGATGTGCAATTACGAAGTCACCATGCTCTGCTATTTTTTCTGGGTCAATGATAATGATTTCACCTTCATAAAAATTTTTAGAATGATTTGTCGGTGACACCATCGAATCACCTTTGACCTTAAGCGCGAACCAGTTTTCATTGTCAGTAAAAAAATGCGGTACGTATTCCAGCTTTTCGCCAGTCGTTATTTTTCCCTTTATAAAATCTGTAACCTGATCCCACGATAATAGGGGGATTTTATGCATTTGTTCGGATTTTTCTTTTTTACCCGTTTTTTTAGCGGATTCTTTTGCGCTTATTGTTCCATACTGTAACCATGCCGGATCAACTTTTAAGATCGTGGCGAGCCTCTGAAATTGCTTTAACGGCGGTACGCGACGACCAGAAAGATAGTGTGTAATTGCGCCACGTGTAATGTCCATTTTGCTCGCCAACATTTCCTGTGTCATATCCAGTTCTTTCATGCGTGATTTGATACGCGTTGCCCAGTTACTCATGTTATTGCTACTCGCTGTCATTTTCAAAGTATCAGAATGATACCAAAAGTATCAAATTTTCACAACAATACAAAATGTATCATTAAGTGTTGACTTAGTGTATACAGATAGTATCATTCATCGCATGACACTTTATGAATATATCAACAGCTTCCCGTGCCGTGATCGAAAGGCCATCCGTCAGTGGATTGCTCGAGCGCTTAACGTTTCAGAAGTCTACGTGCGTAGCATGAGCAATGGCACAAAACCCTTTTTATACAAACACGCAGTCAAGATCGAGGCACTGACCAGTGGGTTAGTACCACGTCATCTGGCTGAACTTCAATCATATTTAACAGGAAGAATGGTGACATGAGAATGTATGGATCGGTACACATTAGCTTTTGGGAAAATAGTGAAACGCAGAATCTCTCTGATCAGGCAAAGTTGTTGGCAATTTATTTATTAACGGGCCCACATACCAATATGGCCGGTGTCTTTCGTCTGCCTGATGGTTACATCAAGGAAGATTTAGGATGGGATATCGAAACAGTTAAGAATACCTTTCATGAATTATCACAAATCGACTTTTTGACACGTGATGATGAAAGAGGCTGGCTGGTTATTCATCAATTTTTAAAATGGAATCCCATTCAAAATCCAAAACAGGGCGTTGGGATTCAGAAGATTTTTAAGATGATTCCGACTCAATCGTCGGTATTAAATCCATTTGTAAATGGATTGCTGGAATATGGAAAAAGTCTATCGGAAGAGTTTGTAGAGGATTTACAGAAGACTGGGAACGGTTTCGAAACGGTATCTTCAAATGGTGCTACAGAACAGGAACAGGAACAGAATCAGGATCAGAAACAGAATAATAATTTTATGTCGGATTCAGATAATTTGACTGCATGTAAAAAACAATCATTTCAATCTCAAGCTGTGGAAGTCTTGCAATTCCTGAATGAAAAAACAGGAAGAGCCTATCGTCCTGTCGAAGCCAATCTGAAATTAATCATCGCAAGGCTGAAATCTGGTGCAACACCGAGTGAGTGTTATCAGGTCATCGCCAAAAAATCCCGTGAATGGGGAGGCCATGCCGAAATGGATCAGTACCTGCGGCCAGCCACATTGTTCAACGCAACAAAATTTGAGCAGTACGTTGGTGAACTGGTTGCAACAGATGTATCGAAGGTGACGGCATGAAAAATTCATTTTGCCCTGAATGCAGGCAGGTTTTGAAAAATAGAAATGTCTGTAATTGTGGCTGGCGAGAAGTTGAAACGCAGGAAACCGATCATTTCTGCCATTATCGTTCATCCAATCGTCGATGCAAAAATTTAGGAACAGTGTGCAATTCACCGTCCGGAAAAAAATGGTACTGCTCATCTCATTTCAGTGTGTTAGGCGATGTACGTTTATGTGAAGCGGTTTTGTTGGAATCAGAAGGTGTTATTCAATCCAGTTGAAATTAAAAATTGTTCTACATGAAACATAAGGAGCTATCAGTGAAAAACATTTACAGAGAGAAATTGGTTGCTTTGCTAAGTTTATTATTTTTGTCTTGTCCTGCATTTGCTATGGGCGAAACACCCGTGAGTGATGGTCTCGGTTATCTAATCACGGCAATGTATGGCGCAACAGGTGCTGCGTTCGCAACTCTCTCAATCATGGTTGTTGGATTGCTTTGTTTGGGTCACGTACTTCGATGGTCCGCGCTGGGTTATACGATTGCAGGTATCTCCATTATTTACGGAGCAGGCGTAATCGTTCGAGGAATTACCATGCTGATTCATGTGTAGGAGTGAGAGTTATGAAAACAGAATATCAGATGGAAGTGGATTATTTGGCATTAGGTTTGACGAGAAAGCCATCCTTCATGGGAGTATCGTTGCGATTATTTTTTGCCAACGTAGTGGTGTGTGCCTTGCTTTGTATCGACTTTCACACTTTTTTGGGCATCCCATTATTTTTTCTGATTCATCTCGTTTTGTTAAGGCAATCGATCAAGGATTCCAATTTCTTTTCAGTCTTGATGAAATCATTAATCAAAACTCCACCTGTACTGAATTACTGGTTTTGGGGAAAAACAAACAGCTACGAGCCATGGTGAATGCAATGAAAATGAATCGATTTGACCGTCTCGTACGGGGTGAAGAAAAGGTGTCGAGACATATCAATATTTTGTCTCACTATGATGATACGACTTTACTGGATAAAAGTGGCAAATTGATTCAAATAATAAAATTATCTGGCATTGATGCGTATACGCGAGATGAGCAAACACTGGATATCTATAAAAATCGCCGAAACAATCTGCTTAAAAGTTTTTCGTCCGAATTTGCGCTGTATTTTTGGGAAGTGCGACGAAAAGACTGCTGTGCCATATCGGGTGAATTTAATAATGCCTTTTCAAAAAAAGTGAATAGTCGATATCAACAAAAACTGTCTGAACGAGCGCTTTATACCAATGACTTGTATCTGGCAGTCATGACAAAACCTGCCACTGGTAAATTGAGCGCTGGTTTGAAATATATGATGTATTTTAATCAGTTGATCAATAAGGAAGAACAACGAGTCTATCTGATCAAACAGCGGGGCGCGCTGGATAATGCTGTCAAAAAAATATTGAGCGCTTTGTCTGATTATGTGCCTTCTGTGCTTTCTGTCTATGAAAAGGATGGCGTCCGATTTTCCGAGCCACTGGCATTTTTATCCCAACTCATCAATTTCGACAGGCGCAGCATTCCGCTGGTAATTGAAGATGCCGCTAAAATGTTACCTGCTTCTCGTCTCTTTTTTAACAAAAAGGCAGGAACGATTGAAATCCGAAAACCGGATAACAACAGAAAATTTGCTGCCATGCTCTCAATTAAAGCCTATCAGCCTTTCACGTATCAGGGATTACTGGATGAGATCGGTGCCATGCAAATGGAATATACCTTGACCCAATCGTTTCGTTTTTATGACAAACAGATTGCAAAGACCCGTCTGCGTGATCAGCAGAAAGAAATGATGCAGGCGAAAGAGGAGTCGGTTAGTCAGACAGACCAAATCAGTGATGTTTTTGATGATACAGCGAGTGGAGAAGTCGGTTATGGTTCTCATCATTTAAGCATAGCCTGTTTTGCTGATACACAGGAAAAGTTGAATCAACAAGTAGCCTCCTTGGTTGCCAAATATTCTGAAATTGACATTACCTGCGTTCGTGAAGATGTGGGAAGTGAGCTGGCTTTTTGGGCGCAGCTTCCGGGAAACTTTGGTTATATTGCTCGAGCAGCTGATGTGTCTACCAAAAATCTGGCGGCTTTTGCCAGTCTGCATAATTTCGCAGTGGGCAAGAAGCGTGATAATCACTGGGGTTTACCGGTGACGGTTTTGGAAACCTGTGCAGGCAGTCCTTATTACTTTAATTTTCACTACAAAGACGTTGGCAATTTTCTGGTTTTTGGTGCCATGGGAAGCGGCAAAACATTGCTGACCGGTTTTCTGATCCTGCAAAGCATGAAGTTCGGCGGCAAGCGGGTGATCTTCGATAAAGACCGTGGGCTTGAGATTTTAGTTCGAGCCATGGGTGGGGTGTATGAAACGATCCGCCCCGGTATCCCAACCGGATTTAATCCCTGCCAGCTGGATGACACACTTGAAAATCGAAAATTTTTATCACGGCTTTTTAACCGCATGCTGAATGACACTGCCGCTGAAAAAGATGCGGTGGTCATTGAGAGCGCGATTGATGGTTTATATCGCCTGACGAAAGATGAACGGCAGTTTAAGCATATTGCTTCTTTCTTTGGAGCCAAAAAACAGGGTTCACTCAGAGCGCGTTTCGATCAATGGCATAGCGATGGGGCGCATGCGTGGGTTTTTGATAATGCCGTGGATTCCTTAAATTTAAACCCCGATGTGTTGGGTTTTGATCTCGGTCACATTCTGGCCGACAAAGACTGCAAAACACCGACTCTGATGTATCTCACATATTGTGTTGAAAAAGCTATTGAAGGCCATAGGGGAATACTGTTTTTTGACGAAGGCTGGATTGGGCTCAATGATGATTATTTCCGTGAGATGATACAGGACTGGGCGAGAACCCCGCGCAAGAAAAACAATATTTTCGGCATGGCGACTCAGGTAGCCAACGATACCGTTAATAGCACAATCAGTGCATCGATTAATGAATCTGCTTTTTGCAAGATTTTTTTCCCCAATCCGTCAGCAGATAGAAAAGTCTATGTGGATCATTTTGGGTTGACCGATCAGGAATATGAGCTGGTCAAGACTTTACCCGATGACCAGTATTATTTTTTGCTGACGCATGGCAGGGGCATCCATAAACAGTCTGTCGTTGCTCGTGCCAATTTGTTCGGGATGGAAGATGAAATTGCGATTATTTCGGCACGTGAAGAAACCATCAGGCTGCTCGACAACTTGCGTGCCGAAGTCGGAGACGATCCGGCTGTCTGGTTGCCTTTATTTCATCAACGAAGAAAGCAGGAGGTGATCCATGCGTAAAAAAATAATCCTGGTTTTGATCAGTTTATTTTTTATCAATATCTGTTATGCCGATGCACTGTATTCCATTCTGAATTCATCGAGACACCTGGAATCAATCGAAGGCAATATTGCCGGGATTGATCTCCGATCCCTCCAAAGTCAGCAGGATATTGCTGGCCTTATGAGACAGGTTAATGCGGCCATGAATGGACATTCCGGCTGGGGAACCTATCAGGCTCATGATTATCAGTCATACGGTCAAGGTGCAACCAGTTGGACGGAGTTGTCACGTACGATTCAATCCGGTGGGAGTACAGGACAACTCGGTCAGGTGGTGACAGGTCTGGCTCGTGAATATCCGATTGATGCACACAGTTATAGCGGCGGGGTCTCGAATCCCACTAGTCGTGCCTACTATACAACGCAATCACAAACGATTGTTGCGGCACGTGCTGCAAGTCAACTGGATTATGAC